>JBFIHV010000007.1:0-22109 GCA_041601595.1 Amylibacter sp.
ATTGGATGGATTTCTTGTCTTCGCCGGGCAGCGGGGCGTTGCGGTCCCAGACCTCCAGCGTTTCGAGGCCCAGCCATTTGGCCTTCAAGGCGTAATAGCGGTGCGACAGCTTCGGATAGGCGGCCACGACGGCATCGCGCAGGGCCTGAACCACTTCGGGCTCCACATCGTTGGACAGGTGCCGCGCCATCTGCGGCGTCGGCAGCTTGCGCCAGCGGTCCTCGATCTCTTTTTCCTTGGCCAGCGTGTTGGTGATCCGCGAGAACAGGCCGGTGTTCCTCTGGAACACCGCGACCAGCGCCTTTGCCCCGACCTCGCGGCGTGCGCGGTCGGTGTCGGACAGCAGGTTGAGTGTCGCCTCGAGGTTCATTTCCTCGCCGTCGACATCAAATGTCAGGCTGGCCATGGTCTCGTCAAACAGGCGGTTCCACGCGGTTGCGCCCACGACGGACTGGTCGTGCAGAAACTTTTCCAACTCGTCCGACAGCTGGTAGGGCTTCATCTTGCGTATCCGGTCGAGCACCGGACGGTAGCGCGCCAGATCGGCGTTCGAATCCAGCAGTCCGTCCAGAACCGCATCGTCGATCCGGTTCATCTCCAGCGAGAAAAATACCAGCGGGGTGGAATAGTCGGTCAGCTTGGTCTGGCAGTCGGCCATGAACTTGGCGCGGCCCGTATCCGTGGTGTTCTGGTAATAGCGCAGCCCGGCGAAGGACATCACACGGCCGGAAACCGACTGGATTTTCTCGTAGCGCTGAATGCATCCCAGCATTTTCGCCGCGTTCAAACCGGCGAGTTTGCCTTCGTAGTCCTTGGCAAAGGCCGCACATTCGCCCTCGAGAAAGGCCATGTCGCGCTGCAACTCGTTCGCGTCTTCCGCCGCGTAGAGGTCGGTCAGGTTCCACTCCGGCAGTTCGCCGAAATCCTTGCCGGAACCGCCCTCGGCGCGGGCATCTCGAAGAAGGTTATGTTCGGGGGGCGTGATCTGGTGGAACAAGCGATATTCTCCTGCAAAATCTGTCAGTCAGGTGTAGGGCTTTCGAAGCCGAAGGGAAAGGCCGGATCGCGCGATTGCGTTGCTCTCAAAGCTCGATCTGCCCTTGTGGCGGGGTGGCCGGCGTTTCGTCCGGCTCGGTTTCCGGCGCGGGCCGGTCCGGAGCGTCGGGTTTCCGGCGAATGATGATATCGCCGTTCGGCATCACCTCGGGCGCCTCGTAGTTCGACAGGTCGTCGATCTTTTCGCGCAGGCTTTCCAGCATCGGCGACATCTCGGTCATCCACTTCTGCAGGAATGTCCGGGACTCTTCGGAAAACTGTTCAAGGAATTTCTCGAACTCGGACCAGTCGAATTCCTCGGCCCGAGCGGTGGGGCTCAAGGCGATCAAAGCGGCGGCGGCAAGTGTCGTCAACCTTTTCATGATCTCGATATAAGCCGCATCCGTTCACAATTCCAGAGGTCTCAGATATCCAGATCGACGGAAACCGGAAAATGGTCGGATGCGGTCAGAAGCGCCTTGCTCAAGTCTTCGTCTTCGAAACAGAGCGGGTCGTCGAACGGGTGCCATATCCGCCAGACCGGTCCGGACTGTCGGTAGAGGCTGTCAGAGACCATGATGTAGTCCAGCAATGCGTTCATGAAAGTCTTGGTCTTCGGGTTGTAGAACCGCGATGTCGCCGGAAGCGGGCCGTGTCGGGCCGACCGCGCTGCGTCGGCGTTCGGCTCGTGCAGGCGCATGCCCTCCGGTTTGCCGATCCCCTGGACGATTTCCGCGCTGGATAGCCCGAACAATTTCTCGTAGCCGTCCAGCCCCGGACCGTCATTGAAGTCGCCCAGGACTATCAGGTTGTCGCCGTGTTCCAGATGGCTCTCTACCCGCTGCCGTATCCAGATGCATTGCGCCAGTTGCTTGCGCCTGTTGGCGATGGACTGGGCGATCTTCTCTTCCTCGGTTCCCGTATCGCGCGGCGCGACGGATTTGGTGTGAACCCCGATCAGGCGCAGCGAGGTGCCGTTGACCGTGCGCATCGAGACCTCCAGTGGCGGCTTGGAAAAAGTGATCTTGTCGGGCTTGTCGTCCATATCCACGTCAAGGCGGAACACTCCGTCGAAACGCGGCGCGCGCCACGATCCACCCTTGACGGGATTCTCGCCCTTTGGATCATGCAGGGCGTCCATCTTGGTCGGATCGTACAGCAGGGCGATTTCCTGGTGGGTGTCGTTGACGAAGCCCAGCAATGCCTTGTCAGTGCGGAGGCCAAAGCGCGCGGCAAAGTTCTGAAGTGCGGTCTCACTGGTCTGGCGGGTGCCGGTGTTGGGTGCCTCTATTATCATTATGGCATCGGCATCCAGAGATTTAAATACAGTTCCCAGTGCGTTGATTTGGTGAAATTTTGTCACGTCGTACCTGCCGGACCAGCTGTTGTCCTCTATCAGCTGGTTGTCCTGATCGAACAGGTTTGCGAACCATTCGACATTATAAGTGGCCAATCGCATCACGCCGCCTTTTTGTCAGAAATCTCGTCCCATGCTTCGTTGAGCGCAATCATGCGCTTTGTCGCCAGAGTTATAGCCTCTTCGGGCATGCCCTGCGCGATGATCCGGTCAGGGTGTGTGTCGCGGACCTTTTTGCGCCAGACCTTGCGAATCTCGACCAAGGACATATCCGGTGTGACGCCCAGCACGTCATAGGCATCGGCCTCGGTATCCGGGACGAAACGGGTCCGCAGGCCGCGGAAGGCTGCCTCTGTGATGCCGAAGATACGGGCAACGTCGCGGATGAAATCGTCTTCCCGGGAATGGTAGCGGCCATCGGCCACGGCGATGTGGAACAGGCCCTCGATCATGTTCTCCAGTGCCGGACTACCCTTTTTGAACATTTTGGCGATGGATTTCGCGTATATTTCATAGCCGGCGACATCCTGACGCGCCAGATTGAAGACATAGGCCGCCTGTTTCTCGGCATTTTTCGGAATGAAGAAAACCTGGCGGAAGGCGGCGACCTCGTTTTTCGTGACCAGACCGTCGGCCTTCGCCATCTTGGCCCCCAGCGCGATCACGGCGATGGTGAAAGCGATACTGCGTTCGGGCGGGGATTTCAGCTTTTCAAGGACCGTCGCAAGGCTTTCGCCTTTGGCAAGGGCGGAAAGAGCTTCCGATATGCGTAACCAAATTGACATCCTCAATTCCCGCTCTTTCAATTCTGTCAGGCTACAGGAACTTCTGCATCAAGACCAGATCGTGCCAGCGGCCGAATTTCCATCCGACCCTGGGCAGCCGTGCCACTTTGTCATACCCGCAGGCGGCATGGAATGCGACACCGTCGGCATTCTCTGCGCTGACGCCTGCGAACAGGCTGTTGATCCGGTTCCGGGCCGCGTGCCGCTCGAGTTCCGCCAGAAGGGCCCGCCCCATCCCCCGGCCGGTCGTTTCGGGCGCAAGCATGACCGTGTGTTCCTTGGTATAGGCGTAACCGATGCCCTTGCGAAAATCGCCGTAGGTGGCGAAGCCTGATATCCCTCCATCCTGTTCCGCCACGAAAAACGGGGTTTCCGGGTCTGCAATCGCTGCCGCAAGCTCGGCGACGGTTTTTTCCCGAGAGTTGAAGGTCACGATGGTGTCACGGATATAGTGGTTCCAGATCATGGCGATTGCGGCGGCATCGGCTTCAGTGGCTTGGCGGATCTGCATGGGCGGCCTGCGTGGTGGTTCCATGTGCCATTAAGGCGTTTTATTGACGGTTTCGCAATAGTTTAAACCCCCGCGGACAGGTTCGGTGCGCCGTCGTTCCAGTCCAATGCCCAGGCTGCGGGCGGGGCCATGCGGGCGCGGCGGCGTTGCAGCATCCAGCCGGTCTGGCCGGGCCGGTGGCGCGGCGACAGGTGCCAGCGGGTCTCCACCCCCTGCGCGCCGCCGTCACCTGGGGTCAGCAACAGGCCCAGCGGCAGCAGTCTGCCTTGCTTGCCGCCCTGTTCCGCCGCCAGATGCAACCGCCGCACCGGGGTCAGCGCCGGCGGTTCGTGCAGTTCGGCCACCACCAGTGGCACGCAGCCCGCGCGCAGGCATTCCTCGGTCGCCCAGAGGATATCCTCGGCGCGTTTGGGGTGCACGAAAGTGACGCGACCGGGGTCGATATGGCCCTGCACCCCGTCGCCCAGCAGGTGATCGCCTTGCCAGTGGCTGACGATCCAGAACACCGGCCCCTGCATATGCCGCGCCACGATAAGCGCCAATGTGCGCCGCGCGGGGCCGCAAAACTCGTGCACGCGGGCCAGGGGCAGGCGCAGGTCGCCGACCAGAACCTGTCCGGGCGCATCGCAATGGGGTCTTCGTGTCAGAAGCGGCAGAGTCATTCGGAAAACTTACAATGTTCGCTTTTTGTTCTCAAGGATTTTCGCGTTGACACCCGGGTAAATCGCGCCAGTATCCCGACCAACAAAGGAGCTTTCATGAAATACAATAAACTTGGAACGACCGATTTGATGGTCAGCGACCTGTGCCTCGGGACCATGACGTGGGGGTCCCAGAACACCACCGAAGAAGGCCACGCCCAGATCGACATGTCGCTGGACCACGGGATCAACATTATCGATACGGCGGAAGCCTATCCCGTCAATCCGATGTCGAAGGAAACGCAAGGAGCGACAGAGCGGGTCATCGGCGAATGGCTGGCGAAAACCGGTCGGCGGGACGACATCATCCTTGCCACCAAGGTGGCCGGTGAGGGCGCCAGTTCCGTGCGGAACGGAGAGCCGATCTCGCGCGCCACGATCACGCAGGCGCTGCACGAGTCTCTCGGGCGTTTGCGGACCGACTATATCGACCTGTACCAGCTGCACTGGCCCAATCGCGGGTCCTACATGTTCCGCCAGAACTGGGCTTACGATCCGACACGGCAGAACAAGGCCGAAACGCTGGCGCACATGCACGAGGTTCTGGAAACCTTGCAGGAATTCGTCGATGCCGGAAAAATCCGCCATGTCGGCCTGTCGAACGAGAGCGCATGGGGCACCGCCCAATGGCTGCGGATCGCCGAAGACCGCAGCCTGCCGCGCATGCAGTCGATCCAGAATGAATACAGCCTCCTATGCCGCCTGTTCGACACCGACCTGGCAGAGTTGAGCCACAACGAAGACGTCGGCCTTCTGGCGTTTTCTCCTCTGGCGGTCGGCTTGCTGACCGGAAAATACCAGAACGGTCAGATACCGCCCGGATCGCGGCGCTCGCTCAACGATAAGCTCGGCGGGCGCGTCACGGACCGGGTCTGGCCCGCCGTGGATGCCTACCTCGCGATCGCCGCCAAACACGGGCTTGACCCGTCGCAGATGGCGCTGGCCTGGTGCAACAGCAGGCCTTTCGTGACCTCCTCGATCTTCGGGGCGACGAGCATCGCGCAACTGGAAACCGCTCTGGGTGCGGCGGACATGGTTCTGGATCAGGCGGTGCTGGACGATATCGCCAAGGCGCACAAGGCGCACCCGATGCCGTACTAGGGTCCGGCAGCTTAAAAAGAATAGACCGTGGCGGGCCGCTGTGTCATCAGTCCCGCCATGGCACTCTGGATACCTGTCACCATCGCCGCCGCGTTCTTCCAGAATCTGCGGTTCATGCTGCAAAAGCATCTGCGCGCCACCAGCCTGACAACGGCGGGGGCAACGTTCTCTCGTTTTGTCTTCGCCGCGCCGCTGGCGATCGCGCTGGTGGCGGTTCTTTCAGCCGCGACAGAGGCCGATTTGCCGGTGACAGGCATGCGGTTCCTGGTTTTTTCCGCCGCGGGCGGTCTGGCGCAAATCCTCGCAACCATGATGGTGGTGGAGCTGTTCACCCAGCGCAATTTCGCCGTCGGGATCACCTTCAAAAAGACCGAGACCATGCAGGCGGCGCTGTTCGGCCTGATCGTTCTGGGCGACCGCATCAGCTTTGCCGGGTTCCTGGCGCTGCTGGTGGGTCTGGTCGGGGTTGTCCTGTTGTCCGATCCGCCGCAGATCATCGGGCAGGGCCGCTTCCTGCGCCGCATATTCAATCGCGCGGCACTGCTTGGGCTGGCTTCGGGCGCGCTGTTCGGCCTGTCGGGGGTCGCCTATCGTGCGGCGTCGCTGTCGCTGGAGGTCGATACGCTGATGCGGGCCGCGCTAACGCTGGCCTGCGTCACCAGTTTTCAGGCGGTCGCAATGGCGGGATATTTGCGCGTGGCCCAGCCCGGTCAGGTCGCCAAGGTGCTGCGCAACTGGAGGGTGACAGGACTGGTCGGCGGCCTCGGCATGCTCGGATCGTTGTGCTGGTTTCTGGCTTTCACCCTGCAGAACGTGGCCTACGTCAAAGCGCTGGGCCAGATCGAACTGGTGTTCACCTTCCTCGGTTCCTACCTGTTTTTCAAGGAGACGAGCAACGCAAGGGAACTCACCGGCATCGCCTTCGTGATAGGCAGTATCATTCTTCTGGTGATCGTCATCTGAACGGATGCCCGTCCGTCTGTCAGTCCGGCGAGGCGGGGCTGTCTGGCGTGCCGCCGAAACCGTGCATGCGCTTGGCCCATTGCAGGGCCACCAAACCGCCCTTGAGGCGCGGCAGCAGATACAGCGCAAGCGCCACGAATATCACCGAAAAGACCACCGAGAGCACCAGGGGATCAGGCCGGAAATACTCGAATGCTATCAGGATCAGCGGCGCCATGATGTGGCCCGCGATCAGGATCGTCAGATAGGCGGGCCCGTCATCGGCGCGTTGATGGTACAGTTCCTCGCCGCAGACCGGACAGGTGTCGCGGACCTTGAGGTACCCGTTGAACATCGGCCCCGTGCCGCAATTCGGGCACAGCCGTTTCCACCCGAGTATCATGGCAGGTTTTGCTGGACGCTCTGACAGCGCTGGTTTTGGATCGGTTTTCTGAAGCATTGTGCCTATATAATACGAATTTGGCGGAACGGGAGTGGGACAACCTGTCTTGCGTCCGGATGTCGCAAATATTTTTTTGCGCCGATTGCGACGGAACCGCGCCGATGGACCGTAAATCCTTGTGAGAGTGGGAAAACATAATCGTGCAGTTAAGGAGCATATGATGAAATCTGTAGTGAAATATTCTGTCCTCGGTGCGGTATCGCTTGGCCTGGTCGGTCTGGCCGTTGCCGGACCGGTATTTGCCAAAGGTCAACACGGCGAACACGGCGAGCGTCAGGGACCGCGTTTTGAAATTCTGGACTCCAATGCCGACGGCTTCGTGACTGCCGAAGAGGTGGAGGCCCTCCGCCTGGCGCGCTTCAACCAGCGGGATACGGATAAGGATGGCTTCCTGTCGCTGGAAGAGATGCAGGCCGGGGGCATGAAAGGCTTCGCAGGCCAGGGCCGGGAACATGACGCCGACGAAATGGCGGACCGGTCGCAGCGGATGCTGCGGTACATGGATGAAAACGGCGACGGCAAGGTGGCTTTTGACGAAATGCCGGGCCATGATGCCGGAAGGATGATCTCGCGGTTTGACGCGGACGAAGACGGCAAGATCTCAAAGGCCGAATTCGACGATGCGAAATCCAAATTCCGCATGGGTCGCAAAGGCGAAGGCCACGGCGGACAACGCCACAACTGAACCGAACGGCAGAGCCGGTCTTGCCGGCTCTGCCCCGTTGCCATAGCAGGCGCGGGCAATTACTTGTAAGGCATAATGATGGCCTTTGACGCACTGCAAGACATTGGCGACGACGCCCTGATGGTCCTGTACTCCAACGGGGATTTGGCCGCCGCCCGGTCTTTGGCATTTCGTCATACGCCGCGCCTTGTGGCACAGGCCAACCGGCTGTTGCGCGATCCGGCAGAGGCGGAAGATGTCGCACAGGAAGCGATGTTGCGGCTGTGGAAAATCGCACCGGACTGGCGGCAGGGCGAGGCAAAGGTCTCGACATGGCTGTACCGCGTCGTTGCCAATCTGTGCACCGACCGGCTGCGCAGGCGTCGTGGAACCGGGCTGGACAGCATCGCGGAACCCGAAGACGATGCGCCCTCGGTCGAGGCTGCGATGCTGTCGGATGATCGGACCCGCGCGCTCTATACCGCGCTGGACGAATTGCCGGAGCGACAGAGAATTGCCGTCACGCTGCGGCATATTGACGAACTGCCCAACCCCGAAATAGCAGAGGTCATGGGCCTGTCGGTCGAAGCCGTCGAAAGCCTGACGGCAAGGGGAAAACGAAATCTGGCCGCGATACTGGGCGGCAGGAAGCAAGAGTTGGGTCTGGAGTGATGACACAGAAACGCGGCAACGAATTGGATCGGGAGCTTGACCTCATGTTTCAGGCGGCGCGGGATCAGGCGCAACCGCCGTCCGACCGTCTGATGCAGGCCATTCTGCGCGATGCGGCGGACGCCATGCCGGCGCGTGCAGTTTCCGTTCGTCCTGCGGCGGCTTCGGGCTGGTTCCGCGGCGCCCTGAATGGCATCGGGGGCTGGCAGAGCATAGCGGCCCTTGCCGTCAGCGCCTGTTTCGGCATCTGGATCGGTTATGCCGCGCCAGAGGCTGCCGATCTGTTCGACGGAAGTTTTTCACTTACCGGCGATGTGTTGAGCGTCGATAATACTTTCTATTCCGACATCGACGATCTGCTGACGGAGGGCTGAACATGGCCGAGGATCAAGACATGAAACGAAACTGGAACTGGACCAAAACCTTGTTGGTCGTATCGCTGGCCGTGAACCTCCTGGTTGCCGGAGTGGTGGTCGGGTCGGCTTTCGGTCACAGGAAAGGCGACCGGCAGGACCCGTTTTTCGGCGGCGGCATGAGGCCCTATGTTGCTTCCCTGCCGGAAAGCCAGAGGGAATATGTGCGCGACCGTTTGCTTCACAACCGCGACGCGGCGCGGGCGGCCCGTCAGGAAATGCGAAGGAGCGCGCAGATTGTGCGCGACGCGATTACCGCGGAACCGTTCGATCCCGACGGGCTGAATACGGCCTTTGCCGCCCAGCGGTCGGTCTATGACGCCATCGCGGCAAAAGGCCACCACGCATTGGTCGAGATACTGGCCGGCATGTCGCAGGACGAGCGGGCGCAATTCATCGCAAAGCTGAAGTCTTTCGAGCGCAAGCCGCGCTCTGAATAACCGGCGGGTCAGGCGGCCGCGGCGGCGAAGGTCACCATGTCGCGGCCCTGTTTCTTGGAGTCGTAGAGCGCCCGGTCCGCAGCGGCGAGCAGACTTGACTCGCTGCTTTTCTGCGGGTCCGCCTGCGCGATACCGATACTGATCGTAACGGGGACAGGCGGCCCGCCATTGCCGACGTCGAAGGCGGATGCGCCGATGACCGAGCGGATGCGCTGGGCGATGTCCAGGGCCCGGTCTCTTGCGATGTCGGAGATCACCACCAGAAATTCCTCGCCACCGATACGTGCGACCAGATCGAGGCCTCGCAGGTTGCCCTGCAAGCGCCCGGCCACGGATTTCAGGACCTCGTCGCCCGCTGCATGTCCGTGCAGGTCGTTGACGGTCTTGAAATTGTCCAGATCGAGCATCATCACGAACAGGTTGCGGCCAGTGTCCGCGGCGCGGGCAATCGCCTTGTTCAGATATTGCTGCGCGTAGCGGCGGTTATAAAGACCGGTCAGCGGGTCCACCATGGCAAGCCGCAGGTTGTTGGTCATGGACTCGCGCAGCATGTTTGCCAGCATGGCGTGATTGTTGACGGCGCGGACCCGCGCGGCCAGCGCATAATCGTCGATGGCGCCGTTGAATGCGTCATTGGCGCCCAGCGAGAGGGCGCGTTCGGCCATATCCGTGCCATCCTGTCCACCTGCAAACAGCAGGGATACGAAACGGCTGGCGCGGTTGGAACGAAGGCGGGCGATCAGGCGCATCGCTTCCGGGCCGTCTTGCCCCTGACCGAGCACGACCACGGTTTCCCGCGTACAATCCAGCGCGCCTGCCCAGTCGCGTCCAAGATCGTTCACCTCGGCGCCGAGTATCGATCGCAGGGCAGAGGCCATAGCCGCTCGCTCCTCGGCGATGCCTCCGACGATCGCGACGGAAATCCGGCGTAGCGAGACCGCGCCGAGAAAGGATTTGGGTTCGGCAAGGCCGATATCTTCGCTGGTCTGGCTGCGCAGGCGCAATTCGTCCAGCGATGCCTTGGCCCGCAGCAGGCTTTGCAGGCGGGGCACCAGTAGCGGAAAATCGAGCGGCAGTTGGTGGATGTCGTCGGCAAAGCTGGAATAGGCCTTGGCCCAACTGATTTCGCCCCTGTCAGAGGCGATCAGAACCACGGGAATATGACCGGTTTCCGGATGCGATTTGATCTTGGCGCAGAACCCGTAGCCATTGGCGTCCGGCAGGCGGCAATTCACCAGAATGGTGTCCGGAGGATCGCGCAGGATGCTGGCCCAACCGGAGCTGGCATCCTCGCAAAGGTCGACGTCATAGTACTCCGACATCAGGCGGGTTTTCAGAACCATCCGATTGGTGTTAACAGGGTCGATAACGAGAATCCGGCCTGGCAAGATATACCCCTCGGTGCTTCTGTTTTGCGCATCGCCAGTGAACACAATCTAGGTTAACGAATCCTTACTATCAATCTGAACATTTTTAGGAGAATTGCCTTGCAGATGAACCCCGAACAGGCGGAAACCGTTGCGCTTCAAGCCCTTGTCTGGATTCTGGAAGACGAGGACATGACGCTTAGATTCCTGGGAACGTCGGGCGCCGACCTGCAGGCGCTCCGCCAGGGCGCCGATAACCCCGAGGTTCTCTGCTCGGTCATGGATTTTATTCTGATGGAAGACAGCATGGTCGTGGAATTCGCCAGAGCGGTGAACATGCCGCCCGAGAACGTGCCGGTCGCGCGCTATTCTCTGCCCGGAGGCGAACAGGTTCATTGGACCTGATCCGCCCGTCCAGACATTCCTAGAGCTTGGACAAATCGCGGATTTCACCCGCCAGCATCTTGTCGACCAGCCGTTCGAACGTCTCGACTTCGTCCTTGTTGAGTTTCGACCGGATTTCCTGCGCAACCACCAGCGCCTTGGGGATCGCCTCTTCAAGCGCCTGTTTTCCCTTTTCGGTTGCCGAAACCACGATGTTGCGGCCGTCGTCGCGTCCGGGGAGGCGGTTTATCAGTTTTCTCTCGTGCATCTGGCGCAGGGTGCGAGAGGCAGCAGTCCGGTTGATTCCGATAAATTCGGCGATTTCGGAGGGCTGCGTCAGGCCTTCCTCTTCAATTGCAAGCAAAACGCACCACATAAGCCGGGTCAGGCCCAGCTTGGCCAGGTGGACCTCGATTTTACGCGAGTTAATCGAAGCCAGCAGGCTGAGACGGTAGCCAAGGCCCTTTTGTAGGCTGTATCGTTTTTGGTCTGTCATAGTTGACACCGTCAATAACACAAAGGCGAATGTCAATGCAATTGCGCGGCAGCCCCGGTTCCGGGTATCAAGCGCGCAGGTTCAAGGAGACTGACATGGCGGTGCATCCGCGTTCTGACATTCGTGCGGTCCTGTTCGACAAGGACGGAACCCTTTTCGGCTATGAAGCGACCTGGGCGACATGGTGCGAACAGGTGCTTGCGGAACTGGCCGACGGTCAGGCCGATCTGATGCGGGACATGGCTCAGGCCAGCGGATTCGACATGACGAACCGGACATTCCGGTCCGGATCGCTGATCGTGAACGGCGCCGTCGACGAGATCGTCGCCCTGTGGCACGGCAAGGTTCCGCATCATTCGAAAGACCACATCAATCAGGTCAGCCTGCGCCATATCGAAAGCCTTCCCAACATTCCCGTCTGTGACTTCGGGATCGTGCTGGGGCAGTTGCGCGGATCGGGCCGCGCGTTGGGGGTTGCAACCAACGACTACGAGTCCAGTGCCCGGTCGCAACTGAAAGAGGCGGGCGCCGACGGGTATTTTACCTTTGTCGCCGGTTTCGACAGCGGGCACGGATCGAAGCCCGCCCCCGGAATGATCGAGGCATTTTGCAGGCTGCTCGACCTGCCACCTTCGGCCGTCGCGATGGTCGGCGACAGCACCCACGATCTGCACGCCGGTCGCGCCGCCGGTGTCGGAATGAATGTCGCCGTCCTGTCCGGTCCGGCGGGGCACGAAGATCTTGCGCCGCACGCGGACATCGTATTGACCGACATTTCGGAGTTGCCGGCGGCCCTGGGGCTTTAGCGCCCGGTTGCCGGTGAAAATCCGCTTGCCTTCGGGGCTGTGAACTCTGGATCAGTGATTTTCTGAAAATTTTATTTACTTCCCGTTCCCCTGGTTTGATTTTCTTAACCCGCCCGGCGGCATGATCCATGCGATTGCACGGGGGTAGCTAATGCACGGAATGATTAATCGGGGCTTGCAGAGCTTCGTTCACGACTATTATGGGGCAAGGAAATGGGAAGAAGCCTGCATCGCGGCGGATTTGCCATTCTATTCCTTTGAAACCCTTGTCCATTACGAAGACGATGTGACAAGGCGCCTGCTGGAAACGCTCAGCGTGGTTCTGGACCGCAGCAAAGACGATATTCTCGAGGATTTCGGGACTTATGTCGTCACGGACGAACGGCTCTCGGGTATCCGCAGGTTGCTGCGATTCGGCGGCGAGACCTATGTGGACTTTCTGATGTCGCTGGAGGATTTCTGCGCGCGGTTCAAGGTCGCCATGCCGTTTCTGGAGGTTCCGAAGCTGACCCTGGAGGTGCGGCCGGACAATGTCTACGTCGTGCGTCACGAGTATGTCATGCCGGGTTACGGCCCCGTGATGCTGGGTCTTCTGCGGGCGATGGCCGACGACTACGGCGTGCTGGTCACGATCGAGCATCGCTCGAAACTGCAGGGACCGGTTCAGCGCGACAGGTTCGACATCAGGCTGCACGAGGCGCACTGGCCGCGCCCGGCCGAAATCCGGAGGATGGTCTCGACATGAGCGCGTGGACACTGGCGCAGGACAGCGCGCAAAACGAAGACTATCTTCGGTTCTCAACCGGCATCATCGACAGTTTCATGCCGATGCATATATGGGTCGCATCCGATGGGCAGATACTGCACATCGGGCCGACCCTCAGAAAATTCCAGACACGCAAGCCCTTCATCGGGCGGGATCTGTTCAAGGTCCTGGTTTTCCAGCATCCCAAGGATCTGGTGACGATCGGCGATCTGGCGGCCAATACGGGGTCTGTCCTGAAGGCGCACCTGATAAACGGCAGTGTTGGAGGGTTGCGGGGAAACTGCGTCATGTTGCCGGACAATCAGGGCTATTTGCTGAATTTCGGGCTCGGTCCGAATGTGCACCGGGTCGTGAACGAGCTCGGGCTGAAAGCTTCGGATTTTTCCCCGTCCGACCCGACGGCGGAACTGCTGTGCATGACTGAAATGCAGTCCTTTCTGTTGAACGAGTCGGTGCGGTTGAACCAGAGGCTGAACGGCGCCAAGCGCTCGGCCGAGGCGCGGGCGTCGCGCGATCCGCTGACCGGACTTGGAAACAGGCGGTTGCTGGCTGATTACCTGCAAAGGTTACAGGCGCGGGATTCATTGTCGAAATTCGCGCTGCTGCATATCGATCTGGACAAGTTCAAGAACGTTAACGACGCATTCGGGCATTCGGCGGGCGACGCCGTATTGCAGGAAGTCGCCAAGGTCTTGCAGGTCGAAACCCGCCCGGACGACGTTCTGGCGAGGTTCGGCGGCGACGAATTCGTCGCGGTTCTGGGGCATGTAGCCGATCTTGCCCAGGTTCAGGCGCTGGCTGACCGCCTGATCGAAAAGATCTCCGCGCCCGTCATTTTCGGAAACGAAAGCTGTCAGGTCGGCGCCAGCATAGGGGCCGTTCTGTTCGACGGAGCATGGACGCTGGACCCGCATTATATCTTCGAGGAGGCGGACAAGTTGCTGTACGCGGCCAAGGAAAACGGGCGGGGCCGCGCAATCGTTCAGGCGTTGCGGAAACCGGAGGGACACCTTTAGGGGAGGAGTGGTACCGACGCCCCGGCTCGAACGGGGGACCCCTAGATCCACAATCTAGTACTCTAACCTACTGAGCTACGTCGGCACTGCGCATCCACTTAGCGCCAGCCGGACATGATTGCAAGACCGATCACGCCTTGATTTGCGTCAAAACTCTTGATAGCGAACCTGCGAAGCAGGAGACGCAAATGGGTATCAACAAAGCCAGCGATATAGCTGCCAATCTTCAAATCGGTCCTACCACTCTCGGTATGGTCCGTTTGTACATAGAGGCCGAGGGTATCGAATTGCCTCTGGATTTCGAGCCGGAAGAGGCCGAGGAAATCGCCGAGGAACTGAAGGCCGCGGCGGCGCGCGCGCGGGCGACCGCGAAAGGCTGAGACGGCCTGTTGCAGACGCAGGACTACTCGTAGCGGGCCGCGACGCTGGGGTCGATGTAGCCTCGCAACCGATCGGCGCAGTTGCGGGCGAATTTCAGCGTGATCTTTTTCCGGCGGGCAGGGGGCAGCCTGTCCTCGGGCGCGTCGCGGATCAGTTCGCCGCCATAGCTGTCCGCGATGATCAGCCCCGTGTGCGGGGGCAACAGGTCTGTTGGAAATTCCGCATCGACGGCCCAGAAATACTTGTCGCACCAATCCAGATAGCCCTGCCATTTGCCGTCCGACTGAAAGTCCACGCGGCTCGATTTGCATTCCACGATCCAGATTTCGCCTTTCGGCCCGATCGCCATGATGTCGACCCGCAAACCGGGGGCCGGAACGAATTCTTCCAGACAGGTGAAATCCAGCTGGCGCAGGGCGCGGGCGCACCCGCGCGCCAACATCTGTCCGGGTTGAAGGGCTGGTTCCATGCTTCATTTGGCCGGTTCGCGTGGGCGAGGTCAAGGGGCGACAGCTACAGCGCGCCGATCTGTTCCAGCCGCCGCCGGCAGCGCGCCGCATAGGCTGCCATGGAATAGTCCCGTTGCAGCAAGCGCTGCCCGCATCGCGCGCGCGCTGCCGCTGTTTCCCGATCGTCATAGACCTGCCGCAGAGAGGCAGCGACCGCCTCCGGCGACACATCCGCCCATTTCGCGCCTGCGGGAGAATAGAGCGCGTGGCCCTCGGGCACGGCGACAAGCGGCGCGGCGACCGGAAAGCTGGTTTGGAAATTGCAGAAATCCCGCGGTCCGCCATAGTCCGTGGTCACCAGCGGCTTCGCCAGCGCCAGCGCATAGGCCGGAATATAGCCGAACCCCTCGGCGCGATGCGTGCTCAGGATGCAGGTGGCGGCATTCAGCATCCGCCACAGGTCGGTCTGGCTGACGAAACTTTCGATTATCTCGATCCGCTTGTCCCTGGCCGCCAGTCTTCTGATCTGTCCCAACTGATCCGCCGGATCGCCCCAATGGCCGCGGCTGGAGGGTGTGGTCTTGACGATCAGCCGGCAGTCGTCGTGGCTGCGCTTCGGAAAGGCCATCTGGAACGCCCGCACCGCGGCCAGCGGATTCTTGCGCTCCACCGAGGAATGAAAATCGAAACAGATCATGGCGGTGAAGCGGTCCGTATCCTTGCTGCTGACAGCAGAAATTTTCCGCAGGCGTTCCAGATCGATGAGCCCCTTTTTTATCAGATGCACCGGGGTGGACGACTGGTTGGCGTAAAGGTCGGCGACAAACCTGCTGGGCGCCCAGATTTCGTCCAGCATTTCGATTCCCAAGCGGTGCGCCCACGGAATGCGGTCGAGTTCCCAAAGCAGAAATCCGATATGGAGCGTATCGTTGCGCCGCGCCAGTTCAGGCGACATGATATGCATCGGAATCCGGTCTGCATTTACATGGTGCAGGACGACATTGCGCTTCATCTTGCGCGGACTGCCGACAGCCGGCTGTGGCCTCTGATACTGTTCTGTTGGATCTACATCTTTGATAGAAAAGGGTAAATTCAGTTCCTTGGCCATCCGCTTTGCCATAAGCATGTTGGTCCCCAGTCCGGTTTTCCCGCTGGCCATTCCGTAGATGGTGAAAGATCTGGCCGGTGGTCGCGGACCGTCCCGCATCGGGGAGAACCGCCGGAAACCCGGCAGCAGGCGGCAGGCGGTTCCCTGAAACCAGTCGCGAATGTCTCCGGATTTCCAGACGGGTTTACTGTGATGCAATTGGACGGGTATCTGGCACAGGGCCGCCAGCAGAATGGCGAATCTGGAGGGGCCGATGCCGGCGGGATTGCCGGCGAGATAGGCCAGCATTTCTTCGTCGGATTCCTCCGATGGCGGGGTGGCTTCCAGGAATTCCAGCACGATCCGCTCCACCCGTTCCGCTCTTGTGCCGGATGCTCTTCCGCCGCACTTTGTCTTTAGTGCTTCGGCGGGCAGGGCAGGCACCCAGCGGGCCGGAACGCGCTCGAAGCAGCGTTTCCGGTACCAGTTCAGGTAGGTTTGGGCCTGCGATCTGGTCGCCAGCGGAAATTCGCGCTCCAACTGCAGTATGTCGTGCAGGTGCATCATGTAACGCGTGATCGGCAGGTGGAACCGGTCGCCTTCGGACGCCGGGGCCTGCGCTTTGTCCAGCAGTCGGTGCGGTCCCGGACAGTTGTGGACATCCGGTTGCCAAGGCGCGGCGGCGCGCAGCCAGCGAATTGTCGGATGGTTTTTCAACACCGCGCTGGCCGCGATCTTTGCCAGAAAGCGCAGGTCCGCCTCGTGGTTCGGGGCTTTGGCCTGTGCCAGCAGCGCCTGCAGGGTCAACCGCCGCAGGCCGGGCCCGAGTCCGGAGTGGCGTTCCAGCACGTGGTGCCTGTCTGCGGGAACGGACGCAGGCAACGACAGCCCGATCTCGCGTGCCACCCCCCCATCCAGCAAGTCGGCAACAGGCCGCACGACCGGTCTTTGCAATTCTCCGGATATAGCGGCCGACAGTAGCCGCGCCGCCGCCAGATAACCACGGTCAATACCGCCTGACGCGACCAGTATCGCATCCGGCCACTGGCGCAGAACCTCGGCCAGCAGCAGCAGCACCCGCCGCCTTTCCTTGATCCTGCGGAAGCGGGTCGTGGATTGCAACTCTGCCCGCAGGAAGCTGTCCAGAACCACAACCACAGCGGCGGCGTCGGCGAGTTTCAACTGCGAAACGCTTTGCTTCGCGCGGCCGAAATACATCGGGGTGCGGCAGGATAGAGCAACCTGCGCAAACGACTCACCAGCGAAAGTTGCCGATGTAATCTCAAATCCTGACGCCTCCGCCGCAACGACAAGATCGGATGCGGCCAGACTGACATCGGTTTCGGCAGGCAGAAAATCGGCAAACAGGATGATGCGTTTCCCGGGGCAGGGAGGGGCCTCCGCCCGTTCAAGGCATTCCTTTCCGGTGATTTTATCGATCTTCATTCAAGGCTGCTCCGGCAGGTGGCGCGACCTTTTTGGCAGTTAACACTTAAATAAGATTTAATTAGAATTGACGCGATTTATTGTTGCCCTTGCTTTGCGCCCGATAGAGGCCTATCTGAAGGGGAGGCGGGTGCTGCCCTTCTGGTATGGGGACCTATTCCAGTGGCCGATAATTTTCCTTGAGGGAGCTGGCTCTGTGACTGGCCGTGGCCTATCTCACCCGGTGCCCACCTAGTATAACTAGGCTCTTGGGAATACACATCCTCTACCGTTGCGACGCTTCGGCGTTTGCGGGCCCGCCGCTTTTTTATCTTCGATTTGCAGGTTTTCCACCTGACAGGCGCGGCGATAATGCCTATTAACGCGCCATGAAAAATCTTACCAAACAAAAAGCCGAGGCCCGAACCGCCGCCTATGCCCGCCGCAAGACCGCCTTCGGTCAGGGCCTGGACGAGGCAGCGAATGCGTGGCTGCTGGGTTATCTGGCGATGAACGCCGAGGCCTCCGTCATATCCGGCTATATGCCGATGCGAACCGAGATCAGCCCTTTGGCGGCGATGACCGTCATGCACGGGCAGGACAAGCGCATCTGCGTGCCGGTTATCCTCGGAAAGGACAGGCCGCTGGAATTCCGGGAATGGACGCCGGATTGCGAAATGGTCGAAGGCGCGTTTGGCGCCCTGATACCGGTCGGGACCGAGGCGCTGGAACCGGACCTTCTGATAACGCCCCTTCTGGCGTGGGACCGCAAGGGATACCGGCTGGGCTATGGCGGCGGATTTTACGACCGGACGCTGGAACAACTGCGCGCAAGGCGCCGTGCCATCGCCGTCGGGTTCGCCTATTCGGTCCAGGAAGTGCCCAAGGTCCCGCGCGAAGCGACGGACCAGCCGCTGGACGCGCTGGTGACCGAAAAGGAAATCCATTTTTTTGACCGGTAGGCCCGCTACGGCTTGTTCGGCAGGCGATTGATCGGTAACGGTGACGGATGAGACTACTATTTCTGGGTGATGTCGTCGGACGTGCGGGTCGCCGCGCGGTTTCCGAAAATCTGATGAAGCTGCGCGACGACTGGCGGCTGGATTTCGTCGTGGTGAACGGCGAGAACGCGACTTCGGGCGTCGGCCTGTCGGGCGCGCATGCGCAAAAGCTGCTGGAGGCGGGGGCCGATTGCATCACGCTCGGCGATCACGCATTCGACCAGAAGGACATGCTCGGGTTCGTCGAGAAGGAACCGCGCGTGATCCGGCCGCTGAATTATGCGAAATCGGTTCCGGGCAAGGGCGCGCGGCTGTTCAGCACGCAAAGCGGCAAAAAGGTGTTCGTGGCGCAGGCGCTGGGCCAGGTTTTCATGAAACGCCCGTTCGACGATCCGTTCTCGGCGCTGGATGCGGCGCTCAGGTCCGCGCCGCTGGGCGGGCTGGCCGATGCCGTGATCGTGGATTTTCACGCCGAGGCGACGTCGGAAAAGATGGGCATGGGGCACTGGCTGGACGGGCGCGCCTCGCTGGTCGTCGGCACCCACACCCATGTGCCGACGTCGGATACGCAAATCCTGCCCAAGGGCACGGCATTCCAGTCCGATGCGGGCATGTGCGGCGACTATAACAGCATCATCGGGATGCAGAAGGGCGAACCGTTGAACCGGTTTGTCACCGGCATGGCCAAGGGGCGGTTCCAACCGGCAGAGGGCGAGGCGACACTGTCCGGCGTCTTTGTCGAGACCGGCAGAAACGGCTTGGCGGAAACAATCAGTCCGGTCCGATTCGGCGGGCGGTTGCGGCAGGTCGGACCCGCCTGATGATCGCGGGCGCCCGCGACGGGGATGGTATTGCCGCGATCACGACATCACCGAACACGATCTGCTTGAGCCTGCCCGAAACATGCGTCAAGGTTAGCACCAGAGAGGATTTTCGATGCTACAGGGCTTGATTCCGGAAGCGTGGTTCGCGGCACTGTCGATCCTGACGGTGGTTGGCATGTTCGTGCTGTTCGTGCGCGAAACCTATCCCACCGAGGTTGTCGCCATGTCCGGTGCGGCGTTCCTTTTGTTCACCGGGATTCTGCCCTATGACAAGGCGCTGGAGGTATTCTCCAATCCCGCTCCTTGGACCATCGCCGCCATGTTCATCCTGTCCGGCGCACTGGTGCGCACCGGCGCGCTGACGATCGTTGCGCAGTATGTGACGACGCATGGCCAGAAACGGCCAAAGACGATCGTGGCGGTGCTTGCCGGGTTCATCGTGCTGTCCTCCGCCTTCATGAACAACACGCCGGTGGTGGTCATCATGATCCCGATCGCCCTGCAGATGGCCCGCCTGTTCAAGACGACCGGCTCCAAGTTTCTGATCCCGCTGTCCTATCTGGCGATTCTGGGCGGCATGTGCACGCTGATCGGCACCTCGACCAACCTTCTGGTGGACGGCGTGGCGCGGTCCGCCGGGCTGAAACCCTTCACCATGTTCGAAATCACGCCGCTGGCGCTTATTCTTGTCGCGATCGGCGGGCTGTATCTGCGCCTGTTCGCCAACCGCCTTCTGCCGGAGCGGGAGAGCATGGCCGACATGCTGGGGCAGAGATCGGCCAAGAAGTTCTTTACCGAGGTGATCCTGCCCGTTGACAGCAGTCTGGTCGGCCAGAAACCGTTTGACGTCGACCTGTTCAGGCGTCAGGGCGTGCGCATCATCGACGTGGTGCGGGGCGACTTTTCCCTGCGGCGGGAATTTCCCGATGTCGAGCTGGAGGCAGGCGACCGCATCATCCTGCGCACCGGCGTCGGCGAATTGCTGGGGCTGCGCACCAGCAAGGACGTCCGACTGGCCGACAAGGTGTCAGAGCGCGAAACAACCACGGTGGAAGCCCTGATTTCGCCCGAGTGCCTGATGGTCGGGCGCACGCTGGAACAGTTGCGGTTGCGGCGGCGCTTCGGGGTTTATCCGCTGGCGGTGCACCGGAGGAATCAGAATATAGGCACGCAGCTCGACAGCATCCGGATCAAGGTCGGCGACACCCTGCTGTTGGAGGGCGCCGCCGAGGACATTCGCCGCATGTCGCAGGAAATGGGTCTTGTGGACCTTTCCGAACCGGCAGAGCGCCCGTATCGCCGCCAGCATGCGCCGTTGGTACTGATCTCGCTTGTTCTGGTGGTTGTCCTGTCGGCGCTGGGCGTCGCACCGATCTTCGCGTTGGCGGCTGTGGCGGTCGCGGTGGTTCTGCTGACCCGCTGCATCGACGCCGACGAGGCGTTTTCATCTATTGACGGCCCGTTGCTGGTGCTGATTTTCTCGATGCTGGGCATCGGGGCGGGGCTGGACGAATCCGGCGCCGTGGCCCTGATCGCCGGGGCCGTTGCGCCCTACCTGCAAAGCCTGCCGCCGTATCTCGTGGTCGGGGCGGTATTCCTGCTGACCTCGATCCTGACGGAAATGGTGTCCAACAACGCGGTCGCCGTCGTCATGACGCCGATCGTCATCGCGCTTGCCTCGGTTTTGGGCGTTGACCCGCGACCGCTCGTAGTTACGGTAATGGTCGCGGCGTCGTGCAGTTTCGCAACGCCCATCGGCTATCAGACCAACACACTGGTTTACGGCCCCGGCGGTTATTCATTTACCGATTTCCTGAAGATCGGGGTGCCGATGAATGTGATCATCGCCGTTCCGGCCAGCCTGTTGATCCCGCTCTTCTGGCCGCTTTGATCCGGCGGGCCCCGTGCCGAGCCGAATCTACCCTAGGGCGGTTTTCAACGCTTGAACTCCGGTCCCGCGCTCGCCTATATAGCGGCTGAAATTCGAATTGCAGGAGTAGGGCGCCATGGCAGGCCATTCCAAATGGGCAAATATCCAGCACCGCAAGGGGCGGCAGGACGCGCAGCGCTCCAAGCTGTTTTCCAAGCTGTCCAAAGAGATCACCGTTGCGGCCAAGATGGGTGACCCGGATCCGGACAAGAACCCGCGCCTGCGGTTGGCCGTCAAGGAAGCCAAGGCGGTTTCGGTGCCGAAAGATGTGATCGAACGCGCGATCAACAAGGCGACCGGCGGCGATGCCGAGAATTACGAAGAAGTCCGCTACGAGGGCTATGGCCCCGAAGGCATCGCGGTGATCGTCGAGGCTATGACAGACAATCGTAACCGCACGGCGTCCGTGGTCCGGTCGCTGTTCACCAAGTCCGGCGGCAACCTGGCGGAAACCGGCGCGGTTTCCTTCATGTTCGATCGCAAGGGTCTCGTGTCTTACCCTGCCGAAGTGGGGGACGCTGACACGGTGCTGCTGGCCGCAATCGAAGCCGGCGCCGAGGATGTGGAGAGCTCTGACGAAAGCCACGACATCTATTGCGATGCGACGGACTTGCATGCGGTGTCCACCGCTCTGGAAGCTTCGCTGGGTGAATCCGAGACAACCAAACTGATCTGGAAGCCGACGACGACAACGGAACTCGACCTGGATGGCGCGCAGAAATTGATGAACCTGATCAACGCTCTGGAAGACGACGACGATGTGCAGACGGTGACTGCCAACTTCGAGATTTCCGACGAGATCATGGAACAGCTCTGAAAATACCTTTCTTTCGAAAAGACAAGTAAACCCGGCTTTTGCCGGGTTTTTTGTGCCTTACTGAAGGCAAATCGGGATTTATCCGAAATTACCGGTTTGCGGCACTTCACTATTCGATGCGGCGATGTTACTGCAAACTGCGATTGTATAAATACGTCCAACGGGATTGTCCCGGATCGGGCGACGCTTGAACAAGGAGGTTTGTCATGCGCATCGGATCACCCAAGGAAATTTTCAGCGGCGAGGGGCGTGTTGCGATGACGCCGGAGAGCGCGG
>JBFIHV010000008.1:0-21811 GCA_041601595.1 Amylibacter sp.
ATCTTGGCGTCTACAAACGCATCAAGCTGCTGGACCACCTGCCCGAACACTATCAGTGCATTCTTTTCGACCGTCGTGAAAACGGACAGTCAGGCGGACGTGTCGAACGTATAACATGGGACCACTATGTGCGTCAGGGCGCGGGCCTGCTCGATCATCTCGGCATCGAAAAGGCGCATCTGATGGGCGGCTGCATGGGTTGCTGTCCGGTGGCCGCGTTCGGCGTCGCGCACCCCGAACGCACGCTCAGCATGGTGCATTACTGGCCCGTCGGCGGCGCCAGCTACCGGATCAGCGGGCACCAGCGCTTTGCCCGCCATCTGGCTTTTGTCGAGGAAAACGGCCTTCAGGCGGTGGTCGATCTGGTGCGCAGCCATGACAAGAACTTCAGCGCCGACCCGCGCGGCGGCCCTTGGGGGCAGCCTATTCGCAATTCAGATACCTTTGCGAAAACCTATGCCGCGATGGACGTCGCGAAGTACCTCTTGACGGTGACGGGCATGTATCGCGGGATGATCGACCGCGACACCGCCCCCGGCGCGGAACCCGAGGACCTGATGCAACTCGGCATACCGAGCCTGATCGTACCCGGCGCAGACGGTTTCCACTCGACGTCAGCGGCCCGCTATATGCAGGAATGTCTGCGAGGCTCCGAATACTGGGACATTCCGACGGACGAGCAGACCGAAGACAACGCGCCTGCACGCGTGCTCCGGTTCCTCGACAGCGTCGGCAGCTAGGTCAGGCGACCCGGTTCCGAACCGGCGCCGCAAACATTCCGGCGACATCCATACGCTCCCGAATGATTTTCTGGGTCACCGCGTGATCCATCAGTTGTTCCAGAACCAGCCGGTTCGGCTCGATCCCGTATGGAAGCGGATCGTCCATCACCTCCATCGCAGCCAGATGCACGCGGTCAACCGGCGTCAGGTCCTTGACACGGCCCGCTTTCAGGTCTTCGACATAGAGTTTTTTCGACGCCGCGAATGCATCGAATACCTGCGTCGCCACGTCCGGATTTTCGGCCAACAGATCGTCGCGTACCACAACGAGGTGATTGATCGGGTACAATCCGCGGCTGTTCAGAGCCGCGACACCGGCCTCGAACGGATTCTCTATCATCGTCGCGACATCGGGGTGATCGATCTTGGCCCCGACCGCCGCCACCAGTTCGCCTGATATCAGGCGTCCCTCCAGATCGCCATCGGGCAGCGGTTGAACATTCGCCGGACCCCGATAATCAGCGACATGCTCATCGCCCGACGGAGCCCAGGTCACCGAGGAAAGGTCAAGACTGTATTCGTCCTGCAGGATGGCGCGCGCCCATACCCCTGTCGTCACCGTATAGCCGCGGTTCACTCCAACAGTGCGGCCTGCGAGTTCTGCCGGATTTTTCAGTCCGGAGGGCACGTGATGATGGATCGCCTTGTGATGGAATTCCCTGACCAGAAAGATCGGCAGAGCCGTGAACTTCACCCCGTGCGCCTTGGCGCAGATATAGGTGGTCAGCGCCATCTCGGACACGTCATAGGAAAGCTCCCGCACCATCCGGCGGAACCCCTTGACCAGAACGGGCACCTCTTCGAAATCGAAGTCGAAGTCCGGCGCGGTTACGCGGCCCTCCTTCAGGGCCCGATTGTTGCCTTGGGTACGGGTGACTGTCTTGAGCTTCATCTTGGTCATTGTTTCCTCGTTATTTTCTTTTATTCCTGTATTGCTAACAACAGTCAGCGTCACCGTTGTCCCTGAATGCCGAAAGCAGCCATGCCACCGGCAAATCCGCCGCAGTCACACAGGACACCGGCGCGAAAATCCGTATCCGGAATCGGTCGCCCGCCTTCCAGAAAACGATGTTGGTTTCCTTGGCCGGATAGCCGGGTTTTGCGCCGGGATCCTCGGAAACAAGCACAATATCCCGCATTGCGACGCCGTACCTGTCGCGGACAAGTTGCTCGACCCGCACCAGATCCGGCAGGGTGTTGCGACTTGCTCCGATAGGTCTGAACATCATGCCGGTTTCCAGCGTTTGCAGTGCGTGGAGACCGCGAAAAATTCGCTGTCTCACAAGGGCTAAATTCAACTACCGTTCCTTTATGCGGAACTTTGTTCTTGCTTGCAGTCTGCCGTTTTGGTAACTTTTGGTCAATACCGAAATTGGAGGATCTGACGTGTCTGATAAAGTTTTGGCCGCCGTGCGGACCGCGCCGCAAACCACTGAATTTCAGCACTTCGACATGCCAGATATTCCGGACGACGCGGCGCTGCTGCGCGTTGAAGTCGCCGGCATTTGCGGCACGGACGTGAAGTTCTATTCCAAGCCGCCCATTACCGAACCCGTCATAATGGGCCATGAAAATATCGGTACGATCGCCAAGGCCGGGAAGACTTTCCAGAAACGCCGGGGACTGAAAGAAGGCGACCGCGTCTTTGCCGAACACTATGTCGGCTGTATGAATTGCGAGCATTGCCACCGCGGCGATTACCGCCTGTGCTTTGCCACCGACTGGCGCAAGAACCCCGACGGGCTGCGCTTTGGCTACACCTCTGCTATGCGGGCGCCTCACCTGTTCGGCGGGTTCGCGCAGTACATGTTCCTGCCGTGGAACTCGGTCCTTCACAAGATACCGGACGGGCTGTCTTCGGAACTGGCGGGCGTCGTCACGCCGATGGCGAACGGCATCCAGTGGGCGCTGTTCGACTGCAAGGTCGGCTATGACAGCCGCGTTCTGGTACAAGGTCCGGGGCAACAGGGGTTGAGCCAGGTTGTCGCCTGCCGTCAGGCGGGTGCGTCCCTGATCATCGTCACCGGCACCAACAAGGACATCAAGCGTCTGGACGTGGCCAAAAAGCTGGGGGCCGATTACGTTATCAACGTCGAAGAAGAAGATCCGGTGGAGCGCATCCGCGAAATCACCTGCGGTGAAGGCGTCGACGTGTCGCTCGATTGCACCGCAGGCGCCGGAACAATTCCGATCCTGCTGGGGATCGAGGCGCTGAAACGCAAGGGCGGCACGTTGCTGATCCAGGGCGAAGTCGGCGATTTCCCGAATTTCCCGATTGGCAAGGTCGCCAACAAATACATCACGATCAAGGCGGCGCGCGGCCACAATTACGAAAGCTGCGAACTGGCCCTGAAGCAACTCAATTCCGACCGTTTTCCGCTGGATCTGATCACGACGCACCGCTTCGGTCTGAAAGACACCCATGCCGCCATCAACGCGGTCGGCGGCAGCGGCGACGTTATCCACGTATCCCTCATGCCTTGGGAATGAACCTTGCCGGATGACCCGCGAACTCCTGACGACCGCATCCCCGTCACCGTGGTGACGGGCTATCTGGGTGCCGGGAAAACCACGCTGGTCAACACCATTCTGGCGGGGCTTTCGGGGCGCAAATATGCGGTGATCGTCAACGAGTTCGGCGACATCGGCATAGACGGCGACCTGATCGAGGCCGGCCGCGAGGAGCTGATCGAACTCAGCAGCGGTTGTATCTGCTGCGTCATACGCGGCGATCTGGTGCGCACGCTGCGGCAGCTGATTTCCGACCGGCCGGAGATCGAAGGCATCATCATCGAAACCACCGGGCTGGCCAACCCGAGCCCCGTCATCCAGACCATGGTGGTGGATCAGGTCATCGGCGCCCAGTGCCGTCTGGACTCGGTCGTGGCCGTGGTCGACGCGGCCAATATTCTGGACCAGCTTGCGGCGCATTCCGATGCCGCCGACCAGATCGCTTTCAGTGACTTCGTCCTTCTGAACAAGATTTCCGACCGCCGCACGCCGCTGGCCGACATCGAGGCGCGCGTGCGCGAGATCAACCCGTTCGCGGAAATCGCCGCGACGGATCGGGCCCGCATTCCGGCAGAGAAGATTCTGGATCGGGGCAGCTTTGACCTCTCGCGAGTCGAGGCTAGGTTCGACCGGATAACCGAGGACGGCTCCGGCGAAGACTATTCACACCACGACCATATCGCCGACGACGGGATCTCCAGCTTTTCGCTGTCCTCCGATGAACCGGTCGATGCGGAACGGCTGGAAGTCTGGCTGCAGGATCTGCTGTCGAAACACGGAAACGACATTCTGCGGACCAAAGGGGTTCTGTGGGCCGAGGACGCACCCAGAAAACTGGTCCTGCAAGCGGTGAACATGATGCTCGAAGGCCGGTTTGGCGGTCTTTGGGGTAAGGAAACGCGCCGGTCGCGGCTGGTTTTTATCGGACGCAGACTGGACCGGACCGCGCTGCGGAATGGATTTGAAAATTGCCGCGTGCGGCACAATGCTTGAGGAAGGGAACCTATGCCCATTGTCGTAACGAATATCGCCCGCGCAGAACGCGACGCCACTGACGCTCTGGCAAAATACGGCGCCGCAACGGTGCATGAGGCGCAGGGCCGGACCGGCCTGATGGACCCGCGCCTGCGTCCCATCTATCGCGGGCCGGCGATCAGCGGCACGGCGGTGACCGTTTCCGCGCCTCCGGGTGACAACTGGATGATCCACGTCGCGGCGGAACATTGTCGGGAAGGTGACATCATGGTCGTCAGCCCGGTTTCAACCAGCCTTTCGGGATATTTCGGCGACATGCTGGGCGCGCTGTTGAAGGCGCGCGGTGTCCGCGGTCTGATCATCGATGCCGGTTGCAGGGACGTGGACGAGTTGCAGGACATGGGCTTCCCTGTCTGGTCCAGCGCCATTTGCGCCCACGGAACCGTCAAGGAGTCGCTCGGCGACGTCAACATTCCGATTTCCTGCGGCGGGATCGTCGTGAACCCCGGCGACGCCATCGTGGCGGATAATGACGGCGTTGTCGTCGTACCGCGGCTGAGCGTGGGCAATGTCGTGGAGGCATCGCGCATCCGCGAAGAGCGCGAAACCCTGGTCCGCAAGCGCTATAGCTCGGGCGAGCTGGGGCTGGATATAAACAACATGCGCCCGCGACTGGCCGAGAAAGGTCTGGTCTATGTCGATCAGGCCGATCTGGACAAGAACTGAAGAACTAAGGGAGATCGACGTGATTATTGATTGCCACGGCCACTATACCACCGCTCCGGCGGAACTTCAGGAGTTTCGCGACAAGCAGATCGCGCATTTCGAGGATCCTTCGAATCCCGAACCCGATCTGAAGTCGGTGAGCGACGACCAGATCCGCGAAACCATCGAGCAGAACCAGTTAAAGGCGCTGAAGGCCCGCGGCGCGGATATGACGATCTTTTCGCCCAAGGCTTCGGCGATGGCGCACCACATCGGGGACGAGGCCGTATCCAGGACCTGGACGCGCATCAACAACGACCTGATCCATCGCGTGGTGTCGCTGTTTCCCGAGCACTTCATCGGCGTCTGCCAGTTGCCGCAATCGGTCGGCGTTCCGATCAAGAACTCGATCGAGGAACTGGAGCGCTGCGTCAACGAACTCGGCTGCGTAGGCTGCAATCTGAACCCGGACCCCTCGGGCGGCAAATGGACGGGCCCGCCCCTTACCGACAAGAGCTGGTACCCGTTCTATGAAAAGCTGGTGGAACTGGACGTGCCCGCGATGATCCACGTCTCGGGATCGTGCAATCCGAATTTCCACGCGACCGGCGCGCATTACATCAACGCGGATACGACCGCCTTCATGCAGTTCATCCAAGGCGATCTGTTCACGGACTTCCCCGATCTGCGTCTCATCATTCCGCACGGCGGCGGGGCCGCGCCTTATCACTGGGGACGCTATCGCGGCCTGGCGGATATGCTGAACAAACCCAAACTGACGGAGCATGTGATGAAGAATGTCTATTTCGACACCTGCGTCTATCACCAGCCGGGCATCGATCTGCTGTTCGAGGTCGTGGACATCGACAACATCCTGTTCGCCTCTGAAATGTTCGGGGCCGTCAAAGGCGTTGACCCCGAAACCGGACATAATTTCGACGACACCAAACGCTATATCGACGCGCTGGACCTGACGCCCGAACAACGCGCGCAGGTATTCGAGGGAAATGCGCGGCGCGTCTATCCGCGTCTGGACCAGCAGTTGCGCGCACGCGGCCTGTAATCGTCAAAACGCCCGGTTTCCGCACCAAAACCGGGCGAAAGGAGCCTTGCATATAGGGAATACCCGTTATGCAAGGCTCTAAAATGAATTGTAAAATAGCCATGCGGTGTTACCTCATAATCAGCTAAAGAATGATGAGGTATGTTATGGATATTGCTTATAAGAATTCCGTCCCGTCGCTGGACGAGATCATCAAGAACGTCGCGCCGAAAAATTTCCTGCGCGATCCTTTCGGGTTCTTTTCCGGCTATCGCGCCTATCTGGTATTCTCGCACCTTAACGGCATGTCGGACGAATCCCTCGCCATGCTGAACCTGAAGCGTCAGGATATCCCCGCGATTGCCGCGAAACAGGTTCGCGGTTAGGCGGAAGCCGCCTAAAGGCGCCGCATTATCGGGCCCTCGGTCTGATACAGCATCTCGGAAATCGAGCGCATGAGGTCGATGACGCTGTCCGTTGCCACGGTTGACGCCTTTTCCTTCGGATATACGAACATCAGCGTGCGGGTAACCGAGGGCGACGTGATCGGGCGGGCGATCAGCTTGCCCTTGCGCAACTCGCCTTCGGCAGCACCGAAAGGCATTATGGTCGCCGCCACATTCTTTGCCACCAGGTTCTTCACGGCGCGGATGGATTGCACCTCGTAAGCCACGTTGAGCTTCAGGCCCAACCGTTCGGCATTCTGGTTCACGATCTTGAAAACCGCGTCTTCGCGGCCGGTCATCGCCAGATCGCCTTCCAGCACATTCCGGAAGTTGATAGGACCATTGTCCGATTTGGCGTCCGGTGACGTCAGATAGAACAGATCCTCCTCCAGCAGGGCGATCCGTTCCATGTTGGGTTCGACATCGGGTGCGTAGCACAGCGCGCAATCCAGTTCCCCCTGCCCCAACAGCTTCATCAAAACAAAACTGAAGTCCTCGACGATGCGCAGCGAAACCCCCGGTGCATTCTTTGCGATGTCCATGATGATGTCGTCGCCGACCAGCCTGATAATGCTCGGGGTCAGTCCCAGGGAAATCGGCCGGGCCTTGTGGCCCGCCAGCGCCTTGACCGCACGGCCAGCCTCTTCGACCTTGGCCAGTATTTCGTCCGTATGCTTGTTGAGAAGCACTCCGGCAGGTGTCGGCGTCACGCCACGCGAATGCCGCTCCAGCAATTTGACGCCCAGATCGTATTCCAGGTTTCTGATCTGAATGCCCAGGGCTGTCTGCGCAACGTTCAACTGCTCGGCAGCGCCGGTGATGTTCCCGACTTCGATTGCTTTCTTCAAGAAAACAAGTTGCTTGAGTTTTATCATGTCGCCTTACCTTTCAAGCGTCAGAATACTCTGAACCTACAAAAGGTCGCAACAAATTAACTTGCTCAGAGCGCAAAAAATCCGCTTTCTGAACCGCTCAGAATATGGACCGCGACAGCATTACTATCATCCCGTCCGGCACAAAGAGAAACCGCAGCACCATACCGGTATCGAGCGACAGGGCCGCAGCCCCGGCAAGCGACATGAAGATCGAAAAAATGACCCACCGGTCGAAAACCTCATGCTCGCGATTGATTGCGGCGTTGAACAGCAGACGGAAGACGACCGACAACCGCTGGATCGGCACGACGACGGACACCGGCGCGATGGTCAGCGCCAGGTAGCGAAACATCTGTGACATCGCCACGAAGGCGGCGGAAATCAGGAACCAGCCGGCGGAGCCACGGTCCAGCGACGACATATAAACCTTGCCGCCGGCGAAGATCACCATGATCACGACAACCACTGTCGCCGCAACATAGGACACCAGCACCCCCGCCACGCCGTCCGCCATTTTCGGAGCCTCCCCCAATCCCAGCGCGATGAATAGCGGGCTGACCCCGTAGCCGAAGGCACAGACCGCCCCCCAGAACATGCCGGGTCCGTATTGCGGATCGAAGCCGCCGGAAGCGGCGGCCTTTTTCGCCGATTTCCGCCTGCCCACGACCATCAGGGGCCCGACCATGACCAGAAAAATCCCGAAAGCATTCACGGCGTTGATCCGTTCGTCCAGAAAAACGAAGGCAAGCCCCACGGCCACGAGGATGCTCAGTTGCTGGATCGGCGTCGACAGCGTCGCGCCAAGCGCCTGTGTCGCGCGGTAATTGCCGAACCGGCCCACGACGAAATGCACGACACCGGCAAGTATCATCCAGACCCACGCGGAACTGCCCCATGTTCGCAACTGATCGATCCCGCCGAAATATATGGCGAACAGCAGGAACATCGGCACCCCAACGGGAACCGTTATAGCCATGCCCTGCAGAACGGTGGACTTCAGAACGCCGCGCCGCACCGTTGCATTGTTCAACCCGAAAAAAGCGGCGGACACCAGCGCCAGCGTCGCCCCGATCATCGCTCACTCCCGCAACAAGGATATGGGCCGACCCTGGCGGCCCGCCCAACTGTCACAGGCGAACTGTCGCGGCCCAAGTCAGTCAGCCGCCTTCAGATAGTCGCGGATTGTCTCGGCCGTCAGTACCTTGCCCGGTTCATACTCCGGCGCATCCTCGATCTGCTCCAGATCGTTCAGGCCGCATTGCTTGAAGATCCGGTTGATCGTCGAAATCAGCCGCAACGGCCGGTCCGGGTCCGCGTTGAAGTGCTGGTGAATGGTGTTCGGCGGCACATAGATGACATCGCCTGCCTCGTAATCGAAACGCTGGACCTTGTCCTGCGGCGTCCAGTGGAAGTCATCGGTGATTTCAACGTCGCAATCCTGATGCATGTCGTAGCCACGGCCTTCGAGCACATAGAGGCACTCTTCCGCCAGATGGCGGTGCTTGCCGGATTTCGATCCGGGCGGAACGATCTGCATATAGGCGTCAACTGTTTCGATCCGCGTGTTCATGCCTTCGTTGATCAGGTGTTTCAGCAACCCCTGACGGGACATTTCCCAAGGCATTTCCTCCGGATGGACCAGCTTCTTGCGCTCCGCGTTGCGCTCTGGCGCGGTTTCGGCGTCGTCCAGCAACTGCTGATAGAGGTCCTGGTTCTTCGCACCGGCGATCCAGGCGCTCGTTTCTCCCCAAGCCATGTCAGTAGCCCCCCTCTGGGTGGTTGAAGTCTTCCTCTTCCTCGCGAACGACAAAACCTTCGCCGCCGGGCGCAGGTTCCGTCTGGCGCGACTCGACCGTCTTCTGGAACAGCATGTTCATGAACACGAACATCGGCTTGGTCTTCAACACCAGCGCGCGCGCAGGCTTGGTATCGGATGCGTTGAAATGCTGGTGCACACAGTTGTTGTGCACGATGGCGACATCGCCCGCCTTCCAGTCATAGCGGATGCCGTCGTGAATTTCGTAACCCTCGCCGTCGAGGATATAGAACGCCGCCTCGTTCACATGGCCGTGTTTCTGGGACTTACCGCCCGGCCCGTATTCTTCGAGGTGCAGGTGAAACAGTTGGCTGATGCCGTCCTTGGGCTCCACATAATGCCGGCTGTAGGCCTGCGGCCCGTCCACGAACTTGATCTCGCGCGCCTTGCGGACGCGCGGCATGGCGCGCAGACGCTCCAGCTCCACGCCCAGGTTGTATTCCCCCTGAACCGCACGCACAAAAATCCGGTCTTTCTGGCTGTGATAATAGCCGGCCGGCATTTCATCCGTCGTGCTGCCCTGCTTTGGCTTGTCGGTCATAAAAGCACCTCCTCTGTCCATTATCTTGTAGCCGGTTTCGATTTGAAGATCAATTTTCCCCCTATGCGGGACGAAACCACTCTCCACCGCGTCTTCCATAGTTTTGTTATATTTTTCATATGGTTAAGCCAAGTCAAAAACAGCACGCTATTTTTGCGCTGGCTATCTGCAATAAAAACCTTCGCATGTTTGAAACATGTTTCTTGCATGCGGAACATGGTTCCGATAAATACGACGGGAGATATTTTTTGCGAGGCCAATATGAACGAGACAGTGACCACCATCGAACTTTGCGCGAAATCGGACATCCCGGAAGGCGAGGTGATCCGGGTCGACAAGGGCGACCTCGAACTGGCCGTTTACAATGTCGAAGGCCAGTTCTATGTGACCGATGACGCCTGCACGCACGGCCCCGGTTCGCTGTCAGAGGGATATCTGGACGGACACATCATCGAATGCGATTTTCACAGCGGCTGTTTTGACATCCGCAACGGTGAAGTGGTCGCCCCGCCCTGCATGATCCCGATGCGCACCTACAAGGTTTTGCCGCATGAGACGTCCGTGGTCATCGAGGCGCCGAAGCCCGAATAACCGTAACCCTTTCTCCCCGAAACAGCCGGCGGCCACTGACAGTAGCCGCCGGCTGTTTCTTTTCCGGGCGATGAAAGCGTAATCCCTGGCTACGCGGCCTTCTTCCTGTGGCTTGCCAGCATTTTGCGCGCAATTGGCAGGAAGAAGGTAATTATCGTCGCGACTATCAGGATGACGGACACCGGACGCGCAAGCATGAATTGCAGAGCCTGACCGTCCGAGATGAGCTGCAACTGGTGAAAGGATTTCTCGGCCGTTTCACCGAGAACCAGCGCGATCACCAGTGTCAGGCGCGGATAGTCGAACCGGATCATCAGATAGCCGAGCAGGCCCATAATCACTGTCAGCAACACATCGGCCATCCTGCCGTCCAGCACATAGACACCGGTCAGCGAAATCGCGATGACGGTCGGAACGACGATTCCGACATCGACCCTCGTGATAAGAACGAGAAAACGCGAGAATATGAGCCCCAACAGGGATGCCCCGACAGCGGCAAAGGTGATCGCCACGATCAGGCCGTAAATTTCTCGTTCGTTATACAACAGCATGGTCGGACCAGGATCGATACCGTGCAGGACCAGAATGCCGAGAAACAAGGCCGTTTCCGCGCTGCCCGGAATCCCGAAGGCCACGGTGGGGATCAGCGATCCGCCGTCCTTGGCGTTGTTCGCCGACTCCGGAGCGATGACGCCCCGGATATTGCCTTTGCCATAGCTGTCGGGATCCTTGTCCGTCTGGACCGTCGAACTGTAGGCAAGAAAAGATGCGACGGTACCGCCAAGGCCGGGAATCGCCCCGATAAGGGTTCCGATCAGAGAGCCGCGAAGCAGAACGTCCCAGTTCTTGAACACGGATATCACCCCCTGCCAGACACCGCTGATCTTCATTTTGATTGCCGGCTCGGAGCCACCACCCGAAACGGAACCGCCCTTGAGCGCAAGTTCCATCATTTGAGAGATCGCGAACATACCCGTCAGGGTCGGAACCAACGGAATGCCGTCCCAAAGATAGTTGATGCCACCCGTAAAGCGCAAATCTCCGGTAATCGCGTCGGACCCGACAAAAGCGAAACACAGGCCGATCACACCGGCGATCAACCCGCGCAAAAGCTTGCCGCGAACCGAAACGGCAATCGCGGTCAGGCCGAGAACGGTCAGCAGAAAGAATTCGGCCGGCCCGAAACTCAGCACGATTTCCTTCGCCACGGGGATGAAAATTATGAGGGTGAACAGACCGATCAGCCCGCCCATGGCGGAGGCGCAGGCTGATGCGCCGATGGCCAGACCAGCCTTGCCCTGCTGTGCCAGCGGATAGCCGTCGAAGGTCGTCGCGGCATTCGGCGCAGTGCCGGGCGTATTCAGCAATATTGCCGTTATGGACCCGCCGAACGACGTGGCCCCCATGACCCCGCCGGCCAGATACATCGCATCGAGCGATTCCATGCCGAAGGTGACCGGGATCAACAGGGCCAGCGCGGTGGTTCCGCCCAGCCCCGGGATCACGCCGAAACAGAGGCCGAACATCACCCCGGCCAGCAAATAAAGAATGCCCCCACCGCTGGCGACTTCCAGCAGCGCATTCAGAAGCGCGTCAAATCCCATCATCATTCCCCGGAATTAAGCGCGCGCCCGGCCATACCGGACGCGCGGTTTTCAAAAAGGCTACTGGAGCATAGCTTTGTATTGCTCGTAGAAGGTTCCCAGATCATCCATCATGACCTTGGTCGCGGCCGAATCCATGAACAGGAGTTCCGTACCCGACCCGGCAGCCCATTCAGTGACCGAGGCGCTCTCGCTCGCGGCCTTGAAGGCGGCTGTCAGTTTGACAACGATGTCTTCCGGCATGTTTGGCGGGCCGCCGACGACACGGTTCAGGCCGAACTTGGCAAGTTCCGGATAACCGAGTTCAGTCGTTGTGGGAATGCCCTCGACAGCGGTGTCTTCCGTCATTGTCGCAATCAAACGGAGGTCACCGGAGTCGGTGTATTTCTTCAAAGACGAAATCGGCTTGAGCGTGGCGTCAACTTCGCCCCGCATGACGGCGATCATCGTATCGTTGGAACCGCCGTAGCCGGTGACGTTGATGATCGGGCAATCCATGATGTTGAACGCGATTACCGCAGCGATGGACGACGTGGAGTCTTTCCCCGTGTCAGACAGCTTGATCGGACGGCCGAGATCGCAGAGGTCCTTGACGCTCTGGATCGGAGAGTCCGATTTGACCGCGATTGCGTATTTCGACTCCGCCAGGTTCGCGATCCATGTCACGTCTTTCAGGCTGAACCCGAGATCACGGTCGAGCGTTTCGGCAACATTCAGGCCGGGTACATTGTAGATCCCGATCGTGTAACCGTCCGCCTTGGCGCGGGCGACGGATTGACCGCCCCTCGTGCCCGATGCGCCCGAGATATTTTCCGGAACCACGGTTGCGCCCAGTGCTTTTTCGACTTCAGGAGCAAAAGCTCTGACGATCGTGTCGAACCCTCCGCCAGCGCTGTAGGGGATGACGAAAGTGATGCTACCGTCCTCTGGATAGTCTGCCAACGCCGGTCCGGCGAATGCGGCGGCCATCAGCAGGACACCGGCCTTTATGGTATGTTTCATTTTTTCCTCCTTTTTGAGTTTTCACCAAGCGGAAAACCCTTCCTCCATGAATAACAGTCCCCGATAGAGCTCATAGTCGAGAACCCATTCAAAAATCGTTGCCTCGAACGCCAGCACGATCATTGCCACGGCCAAGGATACGGGCCATGACCTTCCGGCCTGCAGGCGCACGAACAGCAGGCAGAACAGCGGGGCGGCGATAATGATCCCGACGGCGGCCATTCCAAGAAAGGCCGCCAGAACCCAAACCGCCGCAATCACCTCTTGGCGGAAGTCGGGATTGTGGGTCATTTCCCGACGGCCAAAGCCGCTGCCCCAGAACGCGTTGAGAAACGCGACGCCCGGCAGCCTTGTCCGGCTGTAGAAATCGATACACGACAGTCCGGCAAGCGTGTAAGAGACCATCACCGGAAAGCGCCGGGAGACTTCGCTATATCCCTGCGCGAAATACAGCGTGACGATGGCGCTGATAAACAGCACGACCGCGGGCCAGACGGACCTGACCGACCTGGGTGTTTCGAGAGGTTTGCCGTCAGCCATTGCCGTTTCCTTCCTTCTGGGCGGTTGTCGTCCCTGGAAATACCAGCGACTTCACAACCACCGGCACCGAGCCGGTGGCGGCGATCACTTCGCCGACATCGATAAAATCGAAAGCGGACAGGGTAATTCCGTCGATGGATACAATCGCGTTTCCCGTCAGGCCGTTTTCCCGGCAATGCATGCCGAGCAGGCCGCCGACATCGCCATCCATTACAATCGTCAACGGGTGGCCTGCGTCAAGCACCTCGGCCATTCCCTGCGTCAGGCCACGGCTCAGCCGGTCCAGCCGGGCATAGGTCGCCGACCCGCTCCACGGCAGAGCAATGGCGACCGGGGCTTCGCCATGGCCGAGATCGAACCTTTGAAGGTCGGCCCTGATTTCATCGGCCACGGCGTCCGCGTCAATTTCCCCTTCAAGGTCGAGTTGTGGGCGGATCGTGGCGACGTTGCGCAGAGGCAGGGTTTCGATCGGGTCCAGATAGACCGTACTGCCGCTGACCTGAACCGTGTATTGCGATGCGCCGACCACGGTCGCACGAATTCCATCCTTGGCGGGCAGAACCGTCAGTCCCGCCTCGTCGAGCCCTTTCTTCAGCGACTGGGCGAGGAAAGGGCCAAGATCGCCGAAATCCAGGTCGGTGGCGCCATCCATGAATGCTGAAACCCCGCCGGAGACGATGACGCCATCGAATGCAATTCCGGCCGGCAGTTGCGGCAGGCGGCGCCAGTCGTCCGCCAAGGCGCCGCGCGCCGCCTCCATGATGCGGCCCGCCATTGTGGCGGCCAGTTCCTGTTTGGCCTCAAGCGACAGGCGATCGCCCAGCCCGATACCTTTGCCCAGCATCCTGCCGCCGAAATCCTCCAGACGCGTAATCCTGCCGTGCGCGTCGGTCACGACCAGACGCGCGCCGGCCTCTACGGCCGTGGTGTGCAAGACCTCGTCACCGCGGCACACCGCCAGTTTCGTGGTGCCGCCGCCGACATCGATATTCAGGATTGTCCGCCCGCCCGACGACGCGGCGACGGCGCCCGACCCGTTCGCCGCCATCACTGTTTCCAGGCTGTCACCGGCGCTGACGGAAACGAACTTGCCGGCCTCCGCCGCGAACAGATCGCCGATCGCACGCGCGTTGCGGCGCCGGACCGCCACACCGGTCAGTATGAGCGCACCGGAGTCCACCTGGTCACGCGAAACACCGCTTTTGGCATATTCACGGTCGATGAACTCGGCGAGCACATCGGTATCGATATCACCGTCCGCAGTGTAGGGGGTCAGCAGGATGTCCGAGGCATAGAGCACTTCGCGGTCCGCAACCACATAGCGGGTATCCAGCCGTTCCAGCGTAATGCGAGAGAACATCAGATGCGCGGTCGAAGAACCGATATCCACCCCGACGCTCGTCAGACGGATCTCGTCCTCTTCCACAAGGCTGCGAGACGCGCCGGAAAAGAATATCCGACCGCCTGCGCCACCTTCGATGTCCAGCACCTTGTTCAAGACCTACTTGGCTCCTGCGGGTTTTTCATAACGTGACGGCTCCATCCGAAGGGTGCCGCCGTTTCTCTCGATCTCGGCCGCGAACTCCTGCCGCAGATACGGGTCTTCCATCCAGTAGGGAATGGCGGTGCCGCCCTCGTCAATGTCCATCGCCGTATAATCGATCTGCTTGGCTCCGGGTTTGTTTCCGGTCACAAGGCTGGGGTGATTGGGTCCGAACCATGCCGACAGGCGGAACGGCTCTGACGAGGTGTTGAAATGCTGATGGTACCAGCGAGCGCCGCCCGGTGCGGCACTGATCATCCCGAAGGGCCCGTAATCGACGCGCTGAACCTTGTCGCCGTTGCCGTCTTTCCACGGATTTACACCGAGTTCTTCCGGCCATGTATAGGTATAACCGCCGCCCTTGACGCAGATCAGCACGGCCGCGGAACTATGCGCATGGGCCTTGGAATAGCGGCCCGTTTCGTGCTGGCCCAGCCAAAGGTAGAACTTGTTGCCCGTCATGAAAGGCTCGACCCGGCGATAGCCGGGTGACCGCCGGTTATCCAGGGGCAGTTCGCAATTCACCACGTCAGGCACCAGGTTGGTCCGGCGCATGGCAAGGCCGCGAATGGGATCGGGCTCGATTTCCTCGGACGGCTTGTAGAAATCGGCGGCTGCAGAAAACCGGTCGTTGAAATTGTACGGCGCATTGAAGATGAAGTCCGTATTTCCGATCAGGTCCATCAGGTTCGGCGCGGTGGTTCCGGCGATCAGCAGCGCGGGCTTGTTGGTCGCATTCACCAGTCGGTGATAGGCATTGACCGGAATGGAAAACAGCGAGCCCGCCTGCCATTCAAAGACGTGCTTGGGACCGCCCTCTTCCAGCCAGACCTCTGTTGTTCCACGGCCCTCGACGACCATGAATATCTCTTCATAAATATGCTTCTCGGGATTCAGCGCGCCGGCGGCGGGCACCTCGACGACATAGCATCCCCATTTACCTTCGGTTCCGTGCAACTGGATATAGTGCCCGCGTCCGCCCATGCGGGGCCAGTCGGCAAGGTCCAGATCCTTGACGCTGTGAAGGCCGAGGCCCCGGAAACACGGGATGCCGTCCGCTTCCATGAAGCGATCGTAGTCGGACAAAGGCTGGCCAAAGGTGCCGTAACCGGCGCGGTCACCGGACTTGGGTTCGTGCCAATGGACTTTGCCCATGATTTCGTCGTGCATTGAGGTCTCCTGTCGGAAGGATTTTTCGATTTCAAGCGCCTAGAAGACGCGATAGCCAGCAAGGTAGCGGAAGAACATGCCGCGATAGAGTTCGATGCTGAACCCGTGTTCGAACAGCAGATAGATCACGCCGGTGGTGACCAGCGTCACCAGAACAGAGGTCATCAGCTTCTGTTTCGCCACCAGCCACATGATAACGAACATGAAGCTGGCAATGCCGATGTAATGGCCGAAAATCTGGATGGTCACGCCCAGCGCCACGATCCATCCGGCCAGCGAATTGATCTTTCGGAAGTTGGTGTTGCGCCCCCGAAGGGCCCGCATCGCCCTGTGCCAGAGGGTCTGGTCACCGCTTGTGCGCGCGGAGCGGATGATCTGAACCACCAGCAGTATCCACAGAGGCACCATGATGACAAAGGGCGTTCTGGAGGACACGATCTTGTAAGTCGTCGCCTCGAAGAAGGCCACCGTGACCACTGCCAGCAGGAATATGAGAAAACACAGTTCCAGAACGAACAGATCGTTCCTGGTGGTCTCGCCCGGTTTGTGGGACTCTTGCTTTTTGTCGTGGTCGCTCATGGATTTGGCTTTCGTGCGGTCAAGGGGGACGCGGCTGAACGTCGATGCCGGATGATCAAGACGATATTGTAGGCGAGGAACGCAATGGTGAAGAGCGTCAGCGCCAGCGGCAGCGGCTGCATGAAGAAGAACGGCCCCTTGAGAAGCAGCGCAAGGTAGAGGTTCTTTTCAACCGCAAAGCCGAGCACGAAACCGATCAGCAAGGCGGACCGCGAGTAGTTGAGGATCTTCATGACAAGGCCGATGATCCCGAAAAAGATCGTGACGCCGATGTCGAACATCGAGCGGTCGGTCGCATAGGCCCCGGTGATGATGATCGCCATAAGGACCGGCACCATGAACTCCGACTTGATCGATGTCGCACGGGACATCGGGTTGACCAGGAACATCCCGATCAGGGTGCCGATCAGGTTGCCGATGATTATCGTGAAGATCATGATGAACACGATATCCAGATTCTGGTTCAGCATTCTGGGGCCGGTTTCCAGTCCAAGGATGAACAGGCCGCTCAGCAGGATCGCCATCGACGAGCTGCCGGGAATGCCGAAAGCAATGGTCGAGGCCAGCGCGCCGCCCTCGACGGCGTCATTTGCAGCCTCCGGCCCGATCACGCCTTCGACGTTGCCTTTGCCAAAGGTGTCCGGGCTTTTCGAGGTTTGCTTGGCATGGCCATAGGCCACGAAGGCGGCGGGCGCGCTGCCAAGGCCCGGAATGAGGCCCATGCCTGTTCCGATGGCGCTGCACCGGACAACCAGCCACCAGTTCCTGAAGGCAAGTCCGATGCCCTCGAATATCTGACGCTGGGTCTCTCGCGCCGACAGCGGTTTTTCGACACCGCGCGCCAGAGCGCCGCCCTTTGCCCAAAGCTCGAACATCTCCGCAACGGCAAACAGGCCAAGGATGACCGGCACCAGCGACAGGCCGTCCGACAGCGACATGGACCCCATCGTAAACCGTTCGGTGTTGGTGACGTTGTCCAGCCCGATCATTGCCAGCAACATGCCGGCAAGAGCCGCGATCAGGCTGCGGATCAGGTCTTCTTTCCCCAAAACCGCGACAAAGGTCAGCGCCAGAAACGCCAGCACGAAAATCTCGGGCGGCCCAAAGACCAAAACGACATCGCGCAGGAATGGAATGAGGCACGCCAGAACAATCGCCCCGAAAGTCGCGCCGAGGAAACACGACGCCATCGCGGCCCCGACTGCGACGCCCGCGCGGCCATTGTCGCGCATGGGCGGGCCGTCAAGCAGGGTCGCGGCGTTTTGGCCGGTGCCGGGTGTGCTGAACAGAATGGCCGTAAGACCTCCGCCCTGCGCCACCGTGGCATGAGCGCCCAACAGAAACGCGATGCCGGCGCCGGGTTCCATTGTGTACAGAAAGGTGACGGCCATCGCCATGGCGAAATGGCCACCGAGGCCGGGTATGATACCGATGACCAGCCCGAACACCGAGCCGATGGCGAGATAGGGTATGACGCCCAGACTTATCGACTGCAGAAAGCCGCTGGTCATTCCCTCGATAATTGTCATATTCGCTACCTCTGGATGCGGGAAAAGGTGGACCGCAGGCTCATTGGAGCCGCGGCGGATATTTTCAGGTCACGGGCGGCGACTGTGCCGCCGCCCGCCCCTTTCAGATCAGATTTCGCCGCGGACGGCCGCAACGATGAGCTTCTTGACCTCCGGGGTCATATTGGTCGCCGAAGTAGCGATCTTGCCCATCCGCTCACCGTCCACGAACGACAGTTCGCGTTCCGCCTTGTTCATGCCGGCAACGAAGTCCGCGTCGGAAATTGCCTTTGCGAATGCGTCGCGGAGAAAGGCCAGACGGTCCTCCGGGATACCCGGAGGCGCTGCGACAGGCCGACCGACAGCGTTCAGCGCATCCCAGGCTTCCAGGATCGGCTTGATCTCTGCGGCGTTAGGCAGCGCATCGACGAATTCGAACACGCTGGGAACGTCGGGCAGAAGCGGCGAGCGTTCGACATCGCTCTGCGCGACGATCACGTGATCGCCGTCGGCAACACCCTGAACCGCGCTGCCGAGTGATCCCCACATCGCCGCGACATCGCCGCGCAGCATCGCCTGACGCACGTCGCCGGAGTTGTCGAAACCATGTACGACCTTCTGCTTGATGCCGAATGCGGGTCCGGTAATCACGGCGTCAACATAGGTGCTGCCGCCGAGGCCCGTCGCTCCGACCACAACATCGCTTTCGGATTTCTGAAGATCCTCAAAGGACTTGAACGGCGAGTTTGCGCCGACCACCAGAACCCGAAGGTCCGCAACCATCCGGCCGAGGTAGTTGTAATCGGCTATCTTGTAGGACGCGCCCTCGATCTCGGACAACTGGTTGGTCACCATGGCGGAACCGTTGATGATACCGATTGTCAGGCCATCAGGCGGCGAATTGAAGATTTCATTCGCTCCCTTCATGCCGCCGGCGCCGGGCATGTTCTCGATCTCGACGCTCGCGCCGGTATATTTCGCCAGATACGGCGCAATCGCGCGGCTGTATTCGTCATAACCGCCGCCCGGTTTGTAGGGCACGATCCACTTGATCTTGGCGCCCTTGTAGAATTCGGCAGCCGTTTCGGCAAAGACCGCGCCGCCGTTGGCGAGCATTGTTACAGCGGCAAAAGTTGCAGCTGCTCCTTTCAAAAAGTCTCTTCTCATTCTCTTTCCTCCCAGATTGAGTGCTTGGTTACTTTTTCAATTCCTAATCGCGTATATCCTGCAGAAACCACTCCGTCGGGATTTCCCGAGCCCCGCCGAAGGCTTTCGCTTTTTCGTAGACCACCTGCCCGACCGCAGAAAATTGCAGACCCTGGTTTCCGACATTCCGGTAAAACGTGATCTGGTCATCGCGCGTCCGGCCCTCTGCCAGACCGTTGACCAGAGCCGCGAAATCGGGCTTGTCCGCCCCCTTGCCGCGATCCGAGAACTGCGGATCGTCGCCGCCGAAGCCCGGCTGCGGGTTGCGTGCGGGAATGCGCTTCATCTCTTCTTCGGTTCCGCCGATGAACGCTGCCGGCGAATGCCCGCGCTCGGCCTGAAAACGCTCGGTCTGCTTCATCTGAAGCCCGGCCGTTCCCTGACGGATGACGATGTCGAATTTTCCGATTGCCGCTTCCGGCATTTCGCGCCGGCCGAGATTGGTCACATGCATTCCCGGCGTGATCCATTCCGCATCATAAACCGGAGACATGCTGTCCGTGCAGCTGGTCAGGATATCGCACCCTTCGACCGCCTCCCGCGCGGAACCGACGGGGATAACCTCTATCCCCAGCTTTTCGGCCATTTCGGAAGCATAGGCTTCCCTGTTCTCCTTCGTCGGGGAATAGACTCGGCATCGCTTGATGTCCCTGACACAGCAGAACCCCTCCAGAAACGTGCGCGCCATGCCCCCCGAACCGATCATGCCGACCGTCTCGCTGTCCTTGCGCGACAGGTGCTTCACGCCCAGCGCTGCGCCCGCGCCGACACGCATATGCTGCAACGCCCCGTCATTGATGAAGGCCAGCGGTTCGCCGGTCTCGGTGGACATCAGCATGATCAGGCCGCAATAAGTGCCCGGTTCGACGCAGTATTTTTCCTCGGTCCAGTTGCCGTCGTCATCCCGCGGCCAGTGGATGATGTCGGACTTCATTCGGATCGCGAAATAGCCGTTGTTGGCCCCCTCCATCGTTCCCCAGCGATAATATCCGTCATCCCTTTTACATGGGACATAGGTGTCAATTCGGGGCCGGTGGATGGACCTTCCGGAAGTGAGGTCCGCAAAAGCCAGTTCTTGCGCGGTGATGCACTCGTGCATCTCCAGCAGTTTGAAGACGAGATCATTATTGATGATCAGCATATCCTGATGGCTCCCTTTCGGAAACAATAGAGACAGGGGTCCGCGCAAGTCAATGGGACGGGGGTCCGCATGAAGGAACAATATTACGCGCCAAGCAAGCTGATTTATAGCTTGCGGACTTCTATGGATTTATCCTAGCGCAACCAGAAGGACGCCCGCCGTCGCAAGGACGGCGGAAACCAGCACGCCGCCCGACGGCAGCTTTTCGGTACGGAAAATCACCACTGACAGGAACATCGCGATGAATATTTCCAGCGACGCTATCATCACGACGGTCGAGACCTCTTCGAATGCTAGGGCGGCGAACAGCAGGATTTGACCCGCCGAAACCATGATCGCGGCCATAACGATCCAGCGGTCGAGATAGGCGAAGACGCCGCGGAAATTGCCACGGTACCGTGCCGAGAACAGGGAAAGCACCATGAAGGACGCCAGCCCCGCGACAGCGCTCACGAACGTTCCCAAAGAGGCGCTCGGCAGGACATCGAGACCGAGTTTTCGCAGAATATAAGCGCAGGCGTAGGCAACCGCCGCAAGGACGCCGAACATGTAGTTCGAGACATGGAGGCCGCCGGACGTCGCCTGTCCATTCTTAGAAAACGCATCCAGGATAAGCAGCCCGAATGCCACGGCGATCAGAGCCATTCCAGCAGCCTCATGACCCGAGATCACCTCTCCCAGAAGGAGCGCGGCGAACAGAACCGAGAAAAACGGGTTGAGGCGCTTTACGGCCGACGAGCGCGACACGCCCAGCCTGCGGACGGATTCAAACAACAGGCTTCGGCCGAAGACCATCGCGCTCAGACCCGCGGCGGCGAACCAGCCCAGGCCGACCCAGAGGTTCCTGCCGGTGACGGCGGGGTTTTCCTTGCCGGATTCCAGGACAATCCACACCAACAACGACAAAACAAGCGTCACCAGCACCGAAAAGATCAGCCCCTTGTCGCCTCTGGAGCTTTTGGTGCGCGATATGAAAATGTTGGAACAGGCAAAAGACATTGCGGACAGCAAAGCCAGTGATTGCCCCACCAAGGAATCGTCCATCGGAACCACCCTGTTGATAACTGAGGGAGAATGTAGGGTCGCTTGAACGGGGAGATACAGCGCAATCGGAATGATGTTCTTTTATACGGAAACAGTGACGGGCCGCCGCCGCTTGACGGTGCCGCCGAAAAACGCTGCCGCCAAGATGGACCGCTCAGGGCATTCCGGTCCTACAAATCCGCCAGAATGC
>JBFIHV010000009.1:0-20893 GCA_041601595.1 Amylibacter sp.
CAGCGGGGTTATCCCCTGGTATGGCGTCATGTCCTCGCCCTGATCGATCAGGATGGCGAACATGCCCTTGCCGATGTTCTGGAAAGGTGTCCTCTCGGAAGCCGCCAGCGCGTCCTTGTCAAAGCTGGCATAGGCGCGGATGCGGGCCGGCTGGCCGTCCTCGGTCGGACCGTAATAGTCCGTCGCGATAATACGGATCGGACCGTCGCCGCGAATTTGCAGCGAGAGTTTCCAGCGCAGCTTGATCGACTGCCCGACCAGCACCGTGATCGCGGCCGCCTCGGCCACGAGGCTGGACACCTCGGCAGGATAGGCGTGCTGCTTCAGCACCTGTTGCAGCGTTCCGTCCAGCCGTGCGACACGGCCGCGGATATCGGAGCGGTCCAACTGGAACGGCAGGACGGTTTCATCCCACACCGTCCGGTTTTCTGTCTGGGTCATGATAGGAAATCCTTTTGTTTCCTGCCCAGATAGTGTTCTTGGAGACAGGATGCAATTGCCGCGACGGTAACAATTTCCGGGATCAGCCATGCAAAGGTTCGGCGAACCTGCCCGAAAGGGCGTCAAATATACGGAACGGGCCGGGGCCTATGCGGTGCTCGAGCGCGACGGACGCCTGCTGGTGACATTCCAGGAACGCCCGCTGGCGGAATACCAGTTGCCGGGCGGCGGTATCGATCCGGGCGAGGGCGCGATACAGGCGCTGCACCGCGAAGTGCGGGAGGAAACCGGCTGGTCGATCCGCATTTCACGCCGGCTCGGCGTCTACCAGCGTTTTACCTATATGCCGGATTACGACCTCTGGGCGCGCAAACTCTGCCATGTCTACCTGGCACACCCGACGCTGTGTCTGGGCACACCGACGGAACCCTACCACACCGCTGTATGGCTCGATCCGGGCGACGCGGTTGCGCGGCTTGCCAGTGCCGGCGATGCCTGGTTCACACGTCAGATTTTGCGGCTCTAGGCAGGTCCGGCGCGGCCTTTGGCCGGCGTGTATTCGAAGACGATGGCAGAGATATCATCATCCAGTTCGGCTTTTCCGGCAAAGCGGGACAGCTCCGAAAAAAGATTGTCGAGCAGTTCCAGCCCCCTGTCGGACACGTGACGCGCCAGCAATCTGCGCAGACCCGGTTTGCCAAGAGCTTTTCCGTTCGGGTCTTCGCATTCCGTAATGCCGTCGGTATAGAGCATCAGCCGATCGCCGGGATTCAGCGTGAACTCGGTTCTGTCGAAGGTCGCTCCCTCGATCAGCCCGACAGGCAACCCGCCGCCGCCATGGTATGTCACGCCGCCCTGTGCGTCCAAGACCGCCGGATTGGGGTGACCGGCCTGGACAAGCGAAACCTGGCCGGATTTCATATCTATATCGGCGAAAGCCAAGGTGTAATACAATTCGGTGTCGATGTCTTCCAGCAAACGCTCGTTCAGAACGGTCGCGACCTCGTCCGGAGACCGGTGTCGATAGAATCCGTCCGCCATCCTCTCGAACGCCGCATTCAGGGCCTTGTTTTGGCTGTTAAGACAGCCGGCCAGACGCGCGGTCATCAGCGCCGAGGACACGCCATGACCCGAAACGTCGATCGAATAGATGCCGATCCGGTCTTCGGTAAAGCGGAAGAATCCGGCCAGATCGCCACCGACGTGACTGGCGGATTTAAGGTGCAGAGAAACGCGGCCATCCGGAAACTGCCGGTCGCGGACCGGCATCAGGGAATCCTGCAGCTTTGCGGCCTCGATCAGATCCCTATGCAGACTTTCATAGAGCCGTTGCAATTCCGCGAGCGCTGATTGGGTCCTCTCGTTTTGACGGATCAACTGGTTTTCCATGTCCAGCAGGCGCAGGCCGGCCTTGAGCCGGGCATGCAGTTCTATCGCGTCGACAGGCTTGGTCAGGAAATCATCGGCCCCGTTCTCCAATCCGTGCGCAACATCGTATCTGTCGGATTTCGATGTCAGAAGAATAAAATATATGTAATGGTCCCATTTCAGGTTGCGCAGCGCGGCACAGAATTCTGGCCCGTCCATTTCCGGCATCATCCAGTCGCAAAGTACAATATTGATCTTTTCGGCCTCACAGATCTTCAGCGCCTCCAATCCGTTCGCGGCTTCCCGTACAGAAAATCCCCATTTTTTCAGATTGGAGCAAACAACGGCTCTTTGGGCTCTGCTGTCGTCGACAACCAGAACCGTGACCTTTACAAAAGGGAAGTCGATGGCCCTGGATGCCGGACTCAACACGCTGAGACTCATTAATTATTCTTCCCAAAAAACAAACCAGTAGCGAACACTCGGACACAAAGTTTAAGAATCCGTCAAAAACATCTGGATTGTGGTTACGGGAGTTACAAATTATTAGTACAACTATGAATAGTCTCCATCCGACCCCTTGTGCGGTTTGCACGCAGATTTTGAACCATCGGAAAGAGCAGGTCGAAGAAAATGATTGACTGGACCTATATCAAGCAATTGGAAGCCGACGTGGGAACGGGCGACTTCCGGAACGTCGTCGCCCTGTTTCTGGATGAAGTCGACAGCGAAATCGACCTGCTCAAGTCTCCGATTGTGACGGCGGAAACGCTCCAGTCCAGGATGCATTTCCTGAAAGGCAGTTCCTATTACCTCGGCTTCACGGAATTCGGCGACCTCTGCGCCGCGAACGAAGCGCTTGCCGAATCCGGTCGCGCCGCGGAAATCGACCTGCAGCGCCTGATTGCGATCTACGAGAAATCCCGCCTGCGATTCATGGACGAGGCGCCGAAATATTGCGGATTCGTCGCCGCGGCGTAAGTCCTAACCGAGAAACCCGCTGACTGCGGCCAGAAAGCCGCGCGGATCATCGGCATGCAGCCAGTGGCCTGCCTCGGGCAGCGTTTCGATCCGCGCCTCCGGGAACAGGCTTTCGATCAACGGCCGGTGTTCGTCCTTGACGTAGGGCGATTTCCCTCCCCGCAGAAACAGCGCCGGCCGGCCGAACCGCCCATCCGTTTCGGGAAAGCTGACGATGTCGGCCATATTGGCCTGAAGCGCATCCAGGTTCAGCGCCCATCGGTTGCCCTCCGGGGACAGGATCAGGCTTTGCAGCAGAAAGGCGCGCACGCCAGGGTCCGCGATCTGTTCCGCCATGATCTCTTCGGCCTCCGACCGGCGGGTCAGGGTATCGATCGGGATCGACTTCATCACCGCGACGTTGGAGATATGCGAATGCCCGTAGGGGACCGGCGCGATATCGGCGACGATCAGGCGATTGACCTGTTCGCCGTGCCGCAACGCCAAGACCATCGACGCCTTGCCGCCCATCGAATGGCCCAGCACGTCGCAGGGCGCGCCCAGATCGTCGATCACCCGCGCCAGGTCCTGCGCTAGGTCGCGGTACGTGTTGGACGCGTCCCAGAAGCTTTCGCCGTGGTTGCGCATGTCCACGGTGACGACGCGCCGGTCCCGGGCCAGGCTGCGCGCCAGCCCGCGCCAGTTCCGCCCCGCGCCGAACAGGCCGTGCACCACCAGCAGGGTCGGCGCATCGCCGGCCTCGCCAAACTCCTGTGTTTTCAGCAAATGTGTCATATCAGGAACTGCGACAGGACTTCATCGTCTGTGATGTCCTGATATGTCAGCCCCTCGTTATCCATCCGTTCCATCAGCGCATCGAAGCCTTTGGGCGACTTCGTTTCAATCCCCAGCAATACCGAACCGAAGTTCCGCGCCGATTTCTTCAGGTATTCGAACCGCGAGATATCGTCGTCCGGTCCCAGCAGGTTCAGGAAATCGCGCAGCGCGCCGGGGCGTTGCGGCATGCGCAGGATGAAATATTTCTTCAGCCCCTCGTAGCGCAGGGCGCGTTCCTTTACGTCGGGCAGGCGCTCGAAATCGAAATTGCCGCCCGATGTGACGCAGACCACCCGCTTGCCCCTGATCCGCGGCGCCAGATCCTTGAGCGCGTCAACCGTCAGCGCGCCGGCGGGTTCGAGCACGATGCCCTCGATGTTGAGCATTTCCAGCATCGTGGCGCAGAGCCGGTCTTCGGGAACGCCAATGCAATGCTCGGGCGTCTGGTCCTTCAGGATTTCAAAGTTCTTGTCGCCGATCCGCGCCACCGCCGCGCCGTCGACGAAATTGTCCACGTTCGGCAGGGTCTGGAGCGCACCGGCCACCAGCGAGGCATGGAGGCTGCGCCCGCCGTCCGGCTCGACGAAGATGAACTGCGGCCGGTCTTCCTGTTCACCGAAATATTTCACCAGACCGGAGGACAAGCCGCCGCCGCCAACCGGAACCACGATGACATCGGGCACGCCGTCCATCTGCGCCATCAGTTCGACGGCGACCGAGGCCTGCCCCTCGATCACGTCGGCATCGTCGAACGGCGGCAGGAAACAGGCGTCGTGTTCACGGGCGTAGTCCTGCGCCGCCGCCAGCGTCTCGTCGAAGTAGTCGCCTTTCAGGATCACCTCGACCGCGTCGCCGCCGAAGGCTCTTGTCTTGCCGATTTTCTGGTCCGGCGTCGTCACCGGCATGAAGATCACGCCGTGCACGCCGAAATGCTGGCAGGCAAAGGCCATGCCCTGCGCATGGTTTCCGGCCGAGGCGCAGACGAACAGCTTGTGATCCGGGTCCGCCAGCAGCGCCTTGCGCATGGCGTTGAAGGCGCCGCGGATCTTGTAGGACCGCACCGGCGACAGGTCCTCGCGCTTGAGCAATATCTGCGCGTCGTACTTCAGCGACAGGTGCTGGTTTTCCTGCAATGGCGTTTCGGGAAACAGGGCGCGCATTTCGCGCGTCGCCGCCTCGGCCGCTTTGGTGAACTCGCCCATCTCTTTCCCCGGTCCGGTTCGGTTGGCATCTTCCAGCCCAAGCTGTATTTAGCTTTGACGCGGGGTTCAACCTTTGAACGCAGGGCCGCCGCCGGAAACATCCGCCACGCCCCTTGCCGCGCCCCGAAAAAACCAATAAACCGCGCCGAGATATATCCTTTATTGACGGAGCCCGCCATGTCAGCGCCAAAGAAAGTCGTCCTTGCCTATTCCGGCGGCCTCGACACATCGATCATCCTGAAGTGGCTCGAAATCGAGTATGGCTGCGAGGTGGTGACCTTCACCGCCGATCTGGGGCAGGGCGAGGAGCTTGACCCGGCCCGCAAGAAAGCCGAACTGCTGGGCATCAAGCCGGAGAACATCTTCATCGAGGATGTGCGCGAGGAATTCGTCCGCGATTTCGTCTTTCCGATGTTCCGCGCCAACGCGGTCTACGAGGGACAGTACCTGCTCGGCACCTCCATCGCGCGTCCACTGATCTCGAAACGGCTGGTGGAGATCGCCGCCATGACCGGCGCGGATGCCGTGGCGCATGGCGCGACCGGCAAGGGCAACGATCAGGTGCGGTTCGAACTGTCGGCCTATGCGCTGAACCCGGACATCAAGGTGATCGCCCCCTGGCGCGAATGGGACCTGACCAGCCGCACCCGTCTGCTGGAATTCGCCGAGGCGCACCAGATCCCCATCGCCAAGGACAAGCGCGGCGAAGCGCCGTTTTCCGTCGATGCCAACCTGCTGCACACCTCGTCCGAGGGCAAGGTGCTGGAAGATCCGGCGCAGGAAGCGCCCGATTACGTCTATCAGCGCACCGTCCACCCGGAAGACGCCCCCGGCACGCCCGAATATGTCGAGATCACCTATGCCGGCGGCGACCCCGTCGCGCTGAACGGCAAGGCCCTGTCGCCCGCCGAAATGCTGACCGCGCTGAACGAACTGGGCGGCAGGCACGGCGTCGGGCGGCTCGATCTGGTCGAAGGCCGTTTCGTCGGCATGAAATCGCGCGGCATCTACGAAACGCCGGGCGGCACCATCATGCTGGAGGCCCACCGCGGCATCGAAAGCATCACGCTGGACCGGGGCGCGGCCCACCTCAAGGACGAGCTGATGCCGAAATACGCGGAGCTGATCTACAACGGTTTCTGGTTCAGCCCCGAGCGTGAAATGCTGCAGGCGCTGATCGACCACAGCCAGAAACACGTCAACGGCACCGTGCGCCTGAAACTCTACAAGGGTTCGGCGCGGACCGTGGGCCGCTGGTCGGATGACAGCCTGTATTCCGAGGCGCACGTCACCTTCGAGGACGACGCTGGCGCTTATGACCAGAAGGATGCGGCGGGGTTCATCAAGATCAACGCGTTGCGGTTGAAGTTGCTGGCGGCAAGGGATCGGCGGAGGAAGTAGGCTTGGTTGGGTCCGTACTGGAATAGGCCCATCTAAGACGATTTCGTCGTTCGTTGCAGGCTAAAGCGAACCGTAGCGAGAAGCGTCGTGGGCTTTAAGCGCTTCCCTGATTTGAGTGCGTTCCTCTTGGGCGGCGGCTTTCAGGATCGACTGGAGTTCGCGATCGATCAAGTTTCGGCTCGCTCCTCGGGCCTCGGCCATGTCATACCATTTGGCGCCTGTAACATGCTGCCCCAATTCAATGTGGACTGCACCCAGCAATGTGCAGGGACGAAAATCGTTCGGGGTCAGGGAATGCGCTTCCTTTCCAAGCCGCGCGGCGTCTTCAAGGCGCCGGAGGTCGCGAAGAGCACCGCCGCTTGTCGTCAACAGCGCTGAATGTGCCTTGTCGCCTTTGACTGGCTGAACAAGGGCAGTTTCAGCAATGGAGAGCCCCTTTTCGGGCAGAGCGGCCTTGCGCCAGTGTCCGCAAGCGTTAATGGCCTTCCAGACATCTCCTGTCTGGTGCCATTCATCACTCAGGATTCTCGCCATGTTTTGGTGATGGGCCGTGCGCAGTTTATCAGTCCAATATTCCGACCCGCCGGATCCCAACCAGACGAGTTCGTCTTTTTGAATCGGTTGCCCGTCCGCAACAGATCGGAGTATGCGGTTTACCCGCTTGAAGTCTGCGCCTTCGACGAACGGCAGGCCAAAACGGTCAGGAAGTTCGCGTAGTTTTCTACGACGCTCCAGTTTCTTCGTCTGCTCTGCGAAAATGGCAGCATTCTTGCGATTGGTGATCTCTTCCCTGCGGGCTTTTTCCGCCACTTCACGTTCTTTGGCGGCGGCACTGGCGACGAGACGGCCCTGCTGTTCTCTCTGCGCGCGCGCTCGAAACGCGGCCATGTCCAATTCACCGAGAGCAAACAGCAGAAGCGCTTCGTAACCATTCCGGCGCAAGAAATCCTGTTGGAAAACGGTAATGGGTCGAGAGGACTTTATCGTTTCCAGAACGCCACACATACTGGTTCCGGGTATATTCACGCCGGGGATGTCATCCAGGAAAAACGCGACAGCAATATCTTTATTTAAAGAAATCAAGACGCTGATTGCCTCCAATAATGCGCATATTCAAGTTGGACGAGTGACTTGCAGGATGCAAGCCGATTATTCATGGGAAATGCTTTTAGAGACGACGAACATGTTCCTGTCGGCTTCTGGCCGACCAACGGCGTTCACGGACATGTCTCAATTTCTGCCGTCTGAACCTCAACCGCCCTGCGGCGCCAGCCTCGACTCCGCCAACCGTTCATAATGCGGCAACGCCGCCTCCAGCACCGGCAGCAAATGTTCCGGCACCTCCGGCAGCGGTCCCTCGGCCCCGGCAAATCCCTCGCTCTGCCACACCGCGTTGTACCAGTGCGGCGCCCAGACGCCGTCGTCCTTGTGGCCGCCTTTCGGCCATGACAGCATCGCCGGATCGAACGGCAACCCGATAGCGCCGCACAGGCGCTTCAGCATGGCCTCCGGATTGTCCCGGATATCGGCGCTGTCGATGACCACCGGCGTCTTGCCTGTCAGGCGCGTCACCTCTTCGAACAGGTCCGTCAGTTCCAAAGCCCCGATATCGCGCAGGGTCGGGTTCTCCGCCTTGACGTGATAGCTGGCGATCACCCTTGCCGGATGCCGGATCAGGAAGACATGGGTCAGCGATACCATCCAGTCGCGGGGAAACTCCGTCAACATGTGATGCGCCATGTGCTTTTGGTAGAACACCGGCTTGCCGTCGGGGATCGCGCCTGTCGCACAGCGCGCGGCGACCTCCTCCGGATCACAAATTCCTGCCGCGACGATTTCCGCCTGCATCGGATGCACCGCGCCGGAATGGCTCAGGTAGGCCGCGTAGAACGGCTCGTCCCAGACGGCGCAGTCAGGCCGCGCGCCGAAACTGTACATCATGGCGGTCGACAGGTTGCGCGGACCGGACCACATGGCGATGCGCATGGCGACTGCTCCTTGTCTGATGACGCGGGTTTCACGAAAGGTTCAAATGCCTTTGAACGCAAAATCTGCGATAACGGCAAGGGTAAATCCATCGTTGGACAGGAAGTCCCATGCTCCGCCCGCTGCTTGCCGCCCTCGCAATTCTGGCTTCTGCCGCCGCCGTTCAGGCAAAAGACCTGCAAACCGCGATCTTTGCCGGCGGCTGTTTCTGGTGCGTCGAATCCGATTTCGAGAGCGTCAGGGGCGTGACCGAAGCCGTGTCCGGATATACCGGCGGCAGCACGAAAAACCCGACCTACAAGCAGGTCTCGGGCGGCGGCACCGGCCATTACGAGGCGGTCGAGGTGACCTATGATGCCGACGTGGTCGGCTATGAAAAGCTGATGGACATCTTCTGGCACAGCGTAGATCCGGTCGATGCCGGCGGCCAGTTCTGCGACCGCGGCGACAGCTATCGCACCGCGGTGTTCTACAGGACCGAAGAACAGAAGCGCATCGCCGAGGCCAGCAAGGCCGCGATCGATGTCTCCGGCGTCCTGCCGAAAAAGATCGTCACGCCGATCCTTCCGGCCGCGCCGTTTTACAGGGCCGAGGACTATCACCAGGGATATTACAAAAGCGACAAACTGGTCCTGACCCGTTTCGGGCCGGTGTCAAAAGCCACCGCCTACAAGAAATACCGCAAGGGCTGCGGGCGCGACGCGCGGCTTGAAAAGCTCTGGGGGAACAAGGCTTTCGTTGCGGACCACTAGGGTCCGCCGCGACGGCCTAGTAATACAGGTTGTTGATGATAACGACCCGCAACGCGTAGATCCCGATGAACACCACGATCGGCGTTATGTCCAGCCCGCCCATCGGCGGAATGATCCGGCGCAGAGGGCGATAGATCGGCTCCAGCAGCTTGTTGATCCCGTACCAGATCTGCGCCACCAACGGCTGGCGCGTGTTGAGCACCTGAAAGTTGATCAGCCAGCTCATGATGATGTGGACGATCAGAACCCACCAGACGATATCGAGGACGAAGAGAAAGATTTGCGCGATTGAAGTCATTGTCTGTTCCGGAATTGTTTGCCCACACCTAGACTGCGTCCGCCGAATATTCAAGATGCCGGTCACTGGCATCCTGTCCCTGATCGCGCGGGCGGAAACAGCGACCGGCATTGCGCGGTTCCGGTATTCGTACTGTTTTTGGTAAGGTTACCTGTGCTATCATCAAACAAAACAACGGCAGGTAAAATCGGGTAATTTGGTAACATGCAGGATTTCATGGGCAGGATCACGGGCGTCAGCGTCGCGATAACCTTGTGCTGGGCGATGGCGCTGCCGTCCGCGGCAGGGGCGGAAACCAGGGCAGCCGCACTTTTCGCCGCAAAGCAGGAAGCCTCGCGCCAGTCCCCGAAGCCGGTCGGCAGCTATGCCAGAGGCTGTCTGGCGGGGGCCGAGCAACTGCCGGAAACCGGCCCGACATGGCAGGCCATGCGCCTGTCGCGCAACCGCAACTGGGGACATCCCGAGAGCATCGACTTCATCAAGCGGCTGAGCGCAAGGGCCGCCGCCGAAACCGGCTGGGCCGGCCTTTACATCGGCGACATCTCTCAGCCGCGCGGCGGCCCCATGGACTCCGGCCACCAGTCGCACCAGATGGGGCTCGATATCGACATCTGGTTGCTGCCGCCGAGGTCCGTGACCCTATCGCGCGCCGAACGAGAGAGCATATCCGCCAAATCGGTCAAGACGGCCGACCAGCGCAACGTCAACCAGAACTGGACCCCGTCGCATATGGCCGTCATCCGCGCCGCGGCGGAGGATCCGGCGGTGGACCGGATATTCCTGACCGCGCCCGCGAAAATCTGGATGTGCAACAACGCTGCCGGAGACAAGCGCTGGCTTCAGAAGGTGCGGCCGTGGTGGGGCCACGACGCGCATTTCCATGTCCGGCTCAAATGTCCGGAAGGGTCGCGCGACTGTGAAACGCAGACGCCGACCGTTTCCGCGCTGGCCGATGGCGGAACCGGCTGCGACGCTTCGCTGAACTGGTGGGTGACAGACGCGCTGAAACCGCCTCCGCCGCCGGACCCCAACGCGCCGAAGCCGCCGAAAAAGCGCGGCCCGCGCGAATTCGTGATGGCCGATCTGCCGGCGCAGTGCAACGACGTGCTCCGCGCGAAATGATCCGCCTCATATTCCTGCTCCTGCTGCTGGCTGGCCCCGCGGCGGCCGACACGTTGAGCCTGATCAACGAATACACCTGGTCGATGCGCGATCGCCGCTTCGGCGGTCTTTCGGCGCTGCATATGTCGGACAACGGCAGCCGGTTGCTGGCTGTCTCGGACCGGGGGCAGTTCGTGACCGGCACCGTCCTGCGCGACGGCGACACCATAACCGGCATCACGGAGGTTGCGATCAACCCTGTGCGACAGATCAGCGGCGCGCCGGTGAACGAGGCGAATTACGATTCGGAAGGGCTCGCCGTCGACGGCAAAGGCAATATCTACGTATCGTTCGAGGGTTTCGACCGCATCCGCAAATACGCGTCCGTCACCGCCAACGCGCAGGATATTCCCCGACCGAAGGCCTTCGGCGCATTGCAGGAAAACTCGGGGCTGGAGGCCTTGGCGATCGACAGCGCGGGCACGCTCTATGCCGTGCCGGAACGCTCCGGCAGGCTGAACCGGCCGTTTCCGGTGTTCCGCTTCCGCGACGGGCAATGGGACCTGCGGCTTTCGATCCCGCGCCGCGGAGGCTTCCTGCCGACCGGCGCCGATTTCGGGCCGGACGGCAGGTTCTATCTGCTGGAGCGCGATCTGGCCGACTTCCTGGGTTTTCAGACCCGCATCCGCCGCTTTACCCTCGGGCCGGACGGGTTTTCGGGCGAAGAGGTGCTGCTCGAAAGCCGGATCGGCCAGTTCGACAATCTGGAGGGCATCAGCGTCTGGCGGGACGACCGGAACCGCACCCGCATCACGCTGATCTCGGACGACAATTTCTTTCTGTTCCAGAAAACCGAACTCGTTGAATTCGTGCTGACCAGCCCCTAGCGCGGTCCGGCACCGATGCCGTTCGCTTCGTCCCAGTCGGTCAGGATCTTATAACCCTGCTCGGCGGTTTCCACGAAGTTGAACAGCTCTATGTCCTTGGCCGAAACCGTACCGATTTCCACGAGGGCCTCCCAGTTCACGATCCGCCGCCAGAAGGCCTCGCCATACAACAGGATCGGCATGCGCTTCATCCGGTTGGTCTGGATCAGCGTGAGCGTCTCGAACAACTCGTCCAGTGTGCCATAGCCGCCGGGAAACACCACGATCGCCTTGGCGCGCAGCAGGAAATGGAATTTTCGGGTCGCGAAATAGTGGAAATTGAAGCAAAGGTCGGGCGAGCAGTATTTGTTCGGCACCTGCTCGTGCGGCAGCACGATGTTCAGCGACATCGATGAACCGCCCGCCTCGGCCGCGCCGCGGTTTCCCGCCTCCATGATGCCGGGACCGCCGCCCGTGACGATCACGTTCTCGCGGCCATAGCTGCGCATGCTGCGTTCGGTGACGAGCCGCGCGAATTCCCGCGCCTCGTCATAGTAATGCGACAGGTCGGCCAGCGCCTCGGTGCGCGCCTCGGCCTTCTTCGACGGCTCGGGGATGCGCGCGCTGCCGAACATCACCACCGTGCTGGTGATGCCGCGTTCCAACATCGCCAGTTCCGGTTTCATCATCTCCAGCTGGATGCGCGTCGCGCGCAACTCGTCGCGGCACAGGAAGTCCTCGTCCGCGTAGGCCAGCCTGTAGGCAGGGGAACACGTCTGGGGCGTCTCGAGCATTTCCTCGGACTGTTTCAGGTCGGTTTCGGCATCGGGAAACCTGTACTGCTTCAATGGCATGACGTTTTGTCCTCTTTCTGTGTCTCGGTGCATTGCGCCCCTTGGGGGAAAGAACTATAGCTTGCGCCCAATTCTATCCAGACGCCAATTGGAGAAAAAATGTCTAACGCTCAGCTAGAGACCGCCATCGAGGCCGCGTGGGAGGCCCGCGATCAGATCACACCATCCACCAAGGGCGAGGCCCGCGACGCCATCGAGGCGACGCTGAACGCGCTGGACAGCGGATCGCTGCGGGTTGCGGAACGCGGTGCGGACGGCGCCTGGACCGTCAACCAGTGGGCCAAGAAGGCGGTTTTGCTGGGTTTCCGGCTGAAAGACATGGAGCCCCAGTCCGGCGGTCCGCAGGGCGCGGGCTGGTGGGACAAGGTCGACAGCAAGTTCAAGGGCTGGGACGATGCGAAATGGCGCGCGGCCGGATTTCGCGCCGTGCCGAACTGCATCGTGCGCAAATCCGCCTATATCGCCCCCGGCGTGGTTCTGATGCCGTCCTTCGTCAACCTTGGCGCCTATGTCGACGAGGGCACGATGGTCGATACCTGGGCCACGGTCGGCAGCTGCGCCCAGATCGGCAAGAACGTCCACCTGTCCGGCGGCGTCGGCATCGGCGGCGTTCTGGAGCCGATGCAGGCCGGCCCCACGATCATCGAGGACAACTGTTTCATCGGCGCGCGCTCCGAGGTCGTCGAGGGCTGCATCGTCCGCGAGGGCTCGGTCCTGGGCATGGGCGTTTTCATCGGCCAGTCGACCAAGATCCTGGACCGCGAAACCGGCGCGGTCATGTATGGCGAGGTTCCAGCCGGTTCCGTCGTCGTGGCCGGCTCGATGCCGTCGAAGGGCGGCGTGCACCTGTACTGCGCCGTGATCGTGAAAAAGGTCGACGCCAGGACACGGTCGAAAACATCTATCAACGAGCTGTTGCGCGACTGATACCGGCGGCGGATTTCTGACAGGGCGCGGCTGGTATTCCGGCGGCGCCCTTTTATAATCCATCCATGAGCACTCTTGTCGTATTCCGTACCCTGCAGGCGATCAGCGACCTTCGGGCGTTGGCGCTGCAGGTCCTGAACGTTTCCGGCGATACGCTTCCGCTGGACGCCGGCCAAAAGACCGCGCTGCACCGACTGGTAACCGCCGAACGTTGCGTCTTCGACAGCGACGCGACCTTCGCGCTGTTGCCCGCATTGGAGGCTCTGGCCGCCGATCAGGCCGGTGCAACGGATGAGGCCCTTGCGCTGTCCAACGCCATCCTGATGGCGAATGCTCTGCAAGGCGGCGACCGGCAAGAGCGCGCCGCCGCGCTCTGGTCAGGGTCCGCCGCGCGGTTGCGCCGCCTGCCCCACAGGTTGCGCGCGCCGCTGGCGCATGCCGCCTGCTGCACCTCGGACCGCTACCGGTTCTCCGAAAGCGCGGCGCCCCGCACCGAAGACAGGATCTCGGTCGATCCGGCCGCGACCGGCGCGCGCCTGGTGGAAATCGCCCGCGCGGCGAGCGAGGAAGAACTCCAACACATCGCGCGCGCCGATTACTGCTGCGGCTACGACAGGCATCTTCCGGCGCTGCGGCAGGTGATATTCGATCAGGCCTGTGTGTTCTCCGACGCGCAGGGCTGGTACCCGTCAGAGGTCGTCGAACTGGTGTCGCACGTGCCGTCCGAACAGGGGTTCGCCGTCGCCACGGCGATCCTGTTGAACCACTGCATCCACAAGGGCGACCTGCAGGGCAGCACCGATTTCCGCTGGGAAAACAACGCGGCCGCCTATCTGGCCCTGCCGCGCGACCTGCGCGAGCCGATCCTGGCCGGGTTCCGCGCGATCTATGAAACCGACGACGGCTGGTCGCCCTATTATTCGGCCCAGTTCGACAGCAGGGACAACCGCGTCGTCCTGCTGCCGCCCGCCGCGCCAGAGTTGACGCGCCCGGGTTGACGCGCCCGAGTTGACGCGGATGTGACCGGCCATCAGCGGATATGATTTGATATAGTCCCCGCCGCGGGACACATTCGATGCATGGAATTGATTTTCGCCTATCTCGCGGGACTGCTGACCCTGATCAACCCCTGCATCCTGCCGGTGTTGCCGATCGTGCTGGTGTCCGCGCTGAACGCCGACCGGCGCGGGCCGATGGCGCTTGCGGCGGGCATGAGCCTGTCCTTCGTCGCCTTCGGCGTGCTCGTCACCGCCTTCGGATCGGCGATCGGCCTGACGCAGGAACTGCTGACCCAGATCGGCGCGGCCATGATGGTGGCCTTCGGGCTGGTCCTGGTCGTGCCTGCGTTTTCGCAGCGGTTCGAGCTGGCGGCGGCCGGCCTGTCTGCTTCCGCCGACCGGCGCATCGACCGGTTCGGCGCCTCTGAACTGCGCGGCCAGTTTCTGGGTGGAACCCTGCTGGGCGCCGTCTGGTCGCCTTGCATCGGCCCGACCCTTGGCGGCGCGATTGCGCTGGCCTCTCAGGGGCAGGATCTGGTCCGGGTGACGCTGATCATGGCCAGTTTCGCCGCCGGTGTTTCGACGCTGATCCTCGGCCTCGGCTTCAGCGCGCGCGAAACCATCCGGTCGCGGACCAACCGTCTGCGGCGCTTGTCGGAATCCTCCAAACCCCTTCTGGGCGCGGTCTTTGCCGGTATCGGCCTGATGATCCTGACCGGCACCAATCACCTGATCGACGGATGGTTGCTGGATATCCTGCCCGTCTGGCTTCAGGACCTGTCTGTCGTTTTATAAACCAAGGAGCCTTTCATGCACCGACGCGTCTTCCTCGCGCTTAGCACCGCAACCCTGCTGGCACCCCCGCTCTGGGCCGGCGGAAATCTGGTCACCTTCAAGCCCGGTGTCATTCAGGCGGCGCTGGACGAAGGCAAAACGGTGTTCGTCGACTATTTCGCGCCCTGGTGTTCAACCTGCCGCACCCAGGAGCGTCGGGTAGAGGAACTGCGCGCCGAGAACCCGGAGTATGACCGCAACCTCTTCTTTGTCCGCGTCGACTGGGACACATACCGCGACCACGAGGTCGTCACCTCCCGCGCGATACCGCGCCGCTCGACCCTGCTGGTGCTGCGCGGAAAGAATGAACTGGGTCGCGTCGTGGCCGGCACAAGCAAGTCCGAGATCAAGGCCCTGCTGGACAAGGGGTTGAAGCCTGAAAGCTGACATCCCGTGGATTTCCCGGCGGTCGAACATGATAATTACGGCCGCGTTAACTACAATGTAACAGTTAAATCATTGAATTCACCGCATGAATATGTGAACGTGAAATGGGGAAATTTGGATTCGATGTAATTGACATGAACGTTAGACCATCAACAGGCGTTGTGAGACCTATGGCCGGAGCTCAAATGGGTGCGGCAGATCAGGGTCTGGTGGATATCGGCGACCTGCTCCGTATTCTGTGGCGCGGCAAATATATCATCCTCGTCGGAGCGATCGCAGGCCTGTTTTTCGGCGGCTGGTTCGGCGCGAACAAGGTCGCACCGACCTACACGGCCTACGCCGTTGTCGTGAAAAGCGCGGAAGGCAGCCCGATGGCTTCCCTGGGACTCGATTTCAATCTCGGGGCATCCGGATTCAAAAGCGACTATCAGGAAATCATCAAGGAACAGCACGTCCTCAAGTCCCGCTATCTGATGGGCCGCGTCGTCGACAAGATGGGCCTGCTCAGCGATCCGGAGTTCAACCCTTTCGCCCCGCGCGAGGACGTTGAAGAAGAAATCAGCGCCTATGTCAAAGTCAAACAGTCCGTCCGGAAATTCCTGTCCTCGCTCAACCCATTCAAGCCGGCGAGCGAACCGGCGGAGGAGGAGGTGCCTCCGACGGAAACAGAGATCCGCGACTACACGATTACCGCCCTGACCGAAGCCGTTGTCGTCGAATCCGTCGAGGACAGCTATGTCTTCAATATCAGCGCGACCACGCTGGACCCCGCCAAATCTGCGGCGATCGCGAACGCGGTGGCCGATGCCTATATCGAGGATCAGGTTTTTTCCCACTACCAGCGCAACGAAGCCACGATCAAATGGCTTGGAAGCCGGGTTATCGAACTGAAGGACCAGCTCGAGAAGGCCGAAGAGGCCGTGGCCGATTTCGACAGCAAGACCCGGTTGGTCAGCGAGGCGGACCTTGCCGCCGTCACCCGCCAGATCAAGGGCCAGCGGGACCGGATTTTGAATATTGATTCCGAAATTTCGGAACTGGAGGCCCGCCTGAAGGCAGTCAATGCCGCAGAAGGCGCCGGCGATCCGGTTGAAATGGCGAAAGCCACCGGCGAGGGTTTTCTGTCGACGCTGGCCAATCGGGCCTCTGACAGCGCCACCGCGAGAGCCGCGTTCGAACAGGAAATGCAAGCTGCCAAGAACCGTATCCTTCAATCCATCGCAAGGCTGACAAACCAGAAGAACAGCCTGAGCAGTTCCCTGACGCAGCTCGAACAGCAAACCGCCAAGGATTCGGCCGACCTGATCCAGATGCGGCAGTTGCAGCGCGAAGCGGAATCCGCCGGCCTGATCTACCAGTTCTTTCAGAGCCGCCTGAACGAGGTCGCCGTCGCGCAGGGCGTGCAACAGGCCGACAGCCGCATCCTGTCACCGGCGATCAATCAGGCCGATGCCAATACCGCCAGCAAGTCTCTCGGCTCGCTCGGGTTCCTGATGGGTGCGTTTCTGGGCACGGTCGTCTACCTGCTGACCGAACAGATGAACCGCTCCGTCCAGAACGCCGAAGAGCTGGAGGCGCTGGTCTCGACGCCCGTACTGGGGGCGATCCCGGTCGGTCCATTCAACAGCCGCGCAACCTTGCTGAAACATATCTCGGAAAAGCCGAATTCGGAATTCAACGAGGCGTTGCGAAACCTGCGCACCTCGCTGTTCATGCTGCACCGGGACAAGATCCCGCAAGTGATCCTGACCACATCCTCGGTTCCCGGCGAAGGCAAGACGACGACCTCGGTCGCGCTGGCGATGAACATCGCCGCGACCGGCAAGCGCGTGCTGCTGGTCGAATGCGATATCCGGCGCAGGATGCTGAACCGCTATTTCGAGACCAAGACCGATAAAGGCATCGTGTCGCTGTTGGACGGTTCCGCCGACCTGTCCGAAGTGATCAACGTCACCGGCCCGGGCGTACCTGATTTTATCCTTGGCGAACCATCGGAGAAAAATGCGGCCGACTTGCTGTCGGGCGAGCGGCTCGACTTTTTCCTGAAGGAACTTCGCAAGAAATACGACATCATCATTCTGGACGCGCCTCCGGTGCTGGCGGTTCCCGATGCCCGTATCATCGCGCCGATCGCGGACGCCATCATCTTTTCCGCGCACTGGAACAAGACGCCGAAGGACCACATCAAGAAGGGCGCCAGAACCCTTACGCAATACGGCATCGAAATCACCGGATTTGTCCTGTCCCGCGTCAAGACGAAGAGCCAGCGTTACAAGTACAACTATGGCAAGTATGATGCCTACTACAGCGATTAGCGCGCGGCTTCACCGCGGCGCGCCCGCGGGGGGTCAGCGCGCCTGCGCGATCTCTTCGAATTGGTTTTGCCAGGCCAGCTTGGCCACGATGAAGGCCAGTATCTGGTATTCGTTGATCCGGCCCGGGTAAAAGAAATGCTCGGCGAAGATGCCGAGACAGACGGCTATCGTGAAGACAGCCATCTTGTTGGTGCGCGCGAACAGGATCACCGGCGCAAAGATCGTGGCAGCGGTCAGAACGGCTGCCGGAATTCCGCTTTTGACCGCCATGGCCAGAAACGTATTGTGCACGTCCCCTGCAAAACCGTGCTGCTGTATCGCGTCTGCGCCCAGCCCGAACAGTGGCGCCTCGGGGATAAGCTGCAATGCCACGGCATAAAGCTCGAACCTGCCGAAAACGTTGTAATAGAATATCCCCTGACCGATAAGAATCTTCAGCAGCCAGAAGAAGTTGACCAGGAAAACACCGGCAATCAAAAGGAAACCGGTCAATTTGAAGAACGCCGAGAAGATCGAGCGCGACCGCATCAGAGCGTACAGCAGATAAATCCCTGTAATGATCGCAATTGCCACCAGCGTCGACCGGCTTTGCAGGATCGCCAAGCCCATGTAGGGCCCGATAATCAGAACGGCGGACTGCCAGCGCGGCATGGCCGGGCGCAGAAACAGGCCATAGCACAAGCATAGCGACAGAAAGGTTCCCAGCTTGCCGTCGCTGTTCGGGACGCCGGTCGCGCGGGGGAACGGAATGGAAAAGAACCCGAAATTCCGGCCAAAGGCATGCTGCGGATAAAAGTTGATCTCGATCACCATCGCCGTCAGCAGCGCCAGCAATGACAGAACCAGAACCCAGGTCACCGGCTTCATCCCGCCGCGCGCATAAAGGGTGTTCATCGCCATGATGACCGCGATCGCCAGCATGACCCACAGGCCGCGCCCCAGAACGAAGAGGGCATCGTTGTTGGTGGTATGTGCGGCAAGGCCCAGAGCCTCCCACATCAGGAGGCTCAAACCGAGATAGATATAGAGCTGGTCCGTCCGGTCGAGAAAGGCCGCCCGCCATGGAAAGGTCATGAGAGTTCCGTAAATCAGGAACATGACGCCAACGAGTATCGGTGTCCCGCCGGCACCGGGCATCGGTATGACCGGGAGCGTCGCAAGCAGCAGGATCAGGAAGCTGTGCCGGATGTCCAGACGCGTTTCCGCCACAGCGGCAGCCCCCGCGCCTTTGTCGTACTGGAAATCCACCTGCGCCAAAGTCGGCTCCTGATAATTCGGGTCGCTGCCGAAAGCATACAACAAATTTCGATTTGGATAGTAGGGCTTACTTCCGAAAAGTTCAAATTCGATTACCGGGACCCTGCCGAACCCGGTCGCCGGCAGTCATGCGCGGGCGGGGGCCGTCCGCTTACGCGAAGGCCCTGACCGGATGTGGGTCAATTCGGCCATAGTTCCGGACCCGACTTTGCAGGGAGTCCCGCAAATCGCTTGTTTAGCCGGCGGATTTCTTTCTATAGTGCCCCGAAAATCAAAAAGCAGATGGGGACAGAATGCGGTCTTTACTTATTGTTATTTCAACCGGATTTCTTCTGTCCGGCTGCGGCTTCGTTTACAAGTCGCCGACCGTGGACGCCGGTAGAACCGATTCCGGCATAAACGTCGACGTTGTCCCGCTGAACTTCAATTCGGCGGACTTCGCCAATCGGCTGGTCCCGTATGCCCCGAAACCACTCCCGCCCTCACTGAAGGAATTCGGCACGCCGCGGCTTTCCACTTCGGCATCGGCCCTGACGCCGACCCTGTCGGAACAGGAACGCCGGGATTTGAGTAGCCGCTGGCCCGAACCTTTGCCCGTCCAGTTATACCGCCTCGGTGTCGGCGACGGCCTGATGTTCTCTCCGCCCAGCGGAGTGGGATCTGTGGTTTCGGGAATTTCCCAGTCGGGTCTGGCCGCGGCCAATGCGAACCGGCAGAAATACACCGTTCAGGATGACGGTTCCATTTCCATCCCCGATATCGGCCGCATCCGGGTCGAGGGCATGACCCTGCCGCAGGTCGAGCAGGCGATATTCCAGGCGCTTCTGGAGCGCCAGAAAGATCCCAGCTTTTCGATCGAGATCGCGGAATTCAATTCGCAGCGTGTCGATGTGTCGGGTCTGGTGACGCAACCGGCGTCTTTGCCGATCACCCTGGCGCCGCTCTATCTGAGAGAGGCCCTGTCCGCGGCCGGCGGCGCCAAAATCCCCAATATCGAGGACGCAGTGGTTACATTGCACCGCGACGGGGAAACCTACCGGATGCTGCTGAGCGATGTATATTCCGAAACGACGCTCGGGCGGCAGGTGCTGAAGGACGGCGACTCGATCTTTGTCGACGCGCTGTATTCCGAGGACCGCGCCGCGGCCTATCTGGATCAACAGATTTCGATATTCCAGACGCAAAACATTGCCCGCGCCGCCGATCGCGACGCCGTTGGCACGCAAATCGAACTGGGGTCCTATCCGAGAGACCATGTCTACCTTGTAGGCGAAGTCAAGAATCAGATCCGGGTCGGATTGCCCTTCGAGCAGAAAGCGAAGCTTGCGGACGTCTTGTTCAGCAAGGATGGCGGCGGCTTCAATTTGATGACCGCGAGCGTCGGCCATATCTATGTCCTTCGGTTCAGCCAACTGTCCGGCCGTGTCACCGCCTATCATCTGAACGCCAGGAATGTTGGCGCGCTGGTCGTGGCAACCGCGCTTGAAATGCGGCCGAACGATTTCGTATTCATAGCCGAGCAGCCGATCACCAGGTGGCATCGCGTGGTTCAGCAGATTGTGCCCTCGCTCTTTGTAAGTGTCGCGAACGCAGCCTCGAACTAGTGCGGAGCGCCATGAACCATGTCCTGTGACACCGGTGTCCGCCGATGAGCGAAAATCGTGCGCAACTGATCTATACCCTTCTGGTCGAAGTGGGCCGCCGCAAGGGCGACGGCCTGCCCAAGGGCGCGACCGGCGCCGCGCTGATGTGCTATGCCACCGGCGTGACGGAGGCGGAGGCGGTTAACGAGACCGTCGCCCTGCTGAAGTCAGCCGGCATGGCGCCGCTGGATGTCTCCAGTTACGGCACGCTCGAGGAGCGGCAGGCGGAGGGGCACGATATATCCGACGAGGAACTGGCGCTGATGATGCGCGCGCGCGAAGAGAACTCGGTCGTGGTCGCCGACCTGACACCGTTTTTCGAGGACTGAGCCTGAATCCGCCGCACAACATCACAGGGCCTCGCTTTTCGGAATGCGATGTTCTATCGCTGGCGGAAACAAAGGACAGAACATGGCGACAGACAGCAACGGCAATGAATTGAACGATGGCGACACCGTGATGGTGA
>JBFIHV010000010.1:0-19597 GCA_041601595.1 Amylibacter sp.
CGCGGCCACCAGTTCCGCATCCTGAGGGCCGTGAAAAACCGTTTCGGACCCGCCGACGAGATCGGGGTGTTCGAGATGACCGGCGCAGGTCTTCAACAGGTCACCAACCCCTCGGCCCTGTTCCTGTCGGAGCGCGACAAACCGGCGCCCGGATCGGTGGTATTCGCCGGCATCGAAGGCACGCGCCCGCTGCTGGTCGAAATCCAGGCGCTTGTCGCGCCCTCGTCGCTGGCGACGCCGCGCCGCGCCGTCGTGGGGTCCGACAGCGCCCGCCTGGCGATGATCATCGCGGTACTGGAATCCCGTTGCGGCGTCAGTTTCGGCGGCCACGACGTCTATCTGAACATCGCGGGCGGTATGCGTGTGTCAGAACCCGCCGCCGATCTGGCCGTCGCCGCCGCGCTGGTATCGTCGCGCGAGGGCATCGCCCTGCCGCCCGATACCGTGGTATTCGGAGAGATAAGCCTCTCGGGCGCCCTGCGTCCGATCACGCAGGCCGAGGCCCGCGTTAAAGAAGCAACAAAATTGGGTTTTTCCGCCGCCTACGCCCCTTCGAGGATGAAATTGACAGGCGAATCAGGGATGACTATTAACCGTGTTGAGGACTTGGGTGGTTTCTTGACGGCCTGTTTCGAAAACAAGACAGAGTCTTAACTCAGGAGTCGGGAATGGAAGGTTTCACAATCATTGACGGCGTGGTCGCAGGTGTGGTGGTCATATCGGCCATACTTGCCTATTCGCGGGGGCTGGTGCGTGAAATCCTCGCCATCGTCGGCTGGGCCGTGGCGGCGGTTGTCGCTTTTGTCTTTGCCGCCGACGCCGAACCGCTGATCAAGGAAATCCCGGTCTTGCGCGACCTGATCGGTTCGTCTTGCGAGCTTTCGATCCTGTCGTCCTTCGCCGCGGTTTTCGGCGTCGCCTTGATCATAGTCGCTGTTTTCACACCGATTTTCGCCGGAGCCGTACAACGATCCGCCATCGGCGGCATCGATCAGGGGTTGGGTTTTCTGTTCGGCGTCGCCCGCGGCGCCCTGCTGGTCGCGGTGGCTTTCATCCTCTACGACCGGATCGTGCCGGAGGATCAGGGCATGGCCATGGTGACGGAAAGCAAGTCGCGTCAGATCATGGCATCGACCCAGGCGAAACTGGAGGAAATGATTCCCACCGAGGCGCCTCAGTGGATTGTCGGCAAATATTCGGAGCTGACGGCGGCCTGTGCCGCTGAAGAGGCCCCGGAAGCCGACACTTCGGGCGCATAAACTTCGCATGGTAACGAAATTGAGACCTTCGGGCACGTGACAACGCCCGCAGCACCCACTATAGAAGACCCGACAGAGAACTGTGCCGGACCGGAACGCTATGCTTAGCCAGACCAAGCCATTCTTCGCCCATCCTTTTGACGATGACAAACTGAAAGAAGAATGCGGTATCTTCGGTGTCATCGGCGTTCAGGAGGCCGCGAACTTCGTCGCCCTCGGCCTGCATGCTCTTCAGCATCGCGGGCAAGAGGCAGGCGGCATCGTATCCTATGACAACGAGGCGGACTTCAACTCCGTGCGCCGGTTCGGGTATGTCCGCGACAATTTTACCTCGAAAAGCCTGATGGATACCCTGCCCGGTGAACTGGCGATCGGGCACGTGCGCTATTCCACCACCGGCAGCAAGGGCCACACCGCGATCCGCGACGTGCAACCCTTCTTCGGCGAGTTCGCCATGGGCGGCGCCGCGATCGCGCATAACGGCAACATCACCAATGCCGATATGCTCCGCGCCGACCTGATCAAACGCGGATCGATCTTCCAGAGCTCGTCGGACAGCGAGTGCATCATCCACCTGATGGCGCGCTCCATGCAGAAGAATATCCCCGAACGGATCAAGGACGCGCTGCGCTCCGTCGAAGGCGCATTCTCCATCGTCGCCATGACGCGCTCCAAACTGATCGGTGTGCGTGACGCGCGCGGCGTCCGTCCGCTGGTTCTGGGCAAGATCGGCGACGGCTGGGCCCTGAGCTCCGAAACCTGCGCCCTCGATATTATCGGAGCCGAGTTCGTGCGCGAAATCGAACCCGGCGAAATGGTCGTGATCACGTCCAAAGGCATCGAGAGCTACTATCCGTTCGAACGCGAAGCGCCGAAGTCCTGTATTTTCGAGCGCGTCTATTTCTCGCGCCCCGACAGCGTTCTGGACGGCCGCTCGGTCTATGAAACCCGCCGCATGATCGGTGTCGAACTGGCCAAGGAATCGCCGGTGGAGGCCGATCTGGTCTGCCCCGTTCCCGACAGCGGAACGCCTGCCGCCATCGGTTATTCGCAGGAAAGCGGCATCCCTTACGCCATGGGCATCATCCGGAACCAGTATATGGGCCGGACTTTCATCGAGCCGACCGAACAGATCCGAAATATGGGCGTGCGCCTGAAACTCAACGTCAACCGCGCGCTGATCAAGGGCAAGCGGGTCATTCTGGTCGATGACAGCGTGGTGCGCGGCACCACCAGCCGCAAGATCAAGGAAATGATCCTCGATGCCGGCGCCAAGGAGGTGCATTTCCGGATCGCCTCGCCGCCCACCGCCTGGCCATGCTTCTACGGTGTCGACACGCCCCAGCGCGAAAAACTTCTGGCAGCGACCATGAGCGAGGACGAGATGCGCGAGCACCTCGGCGTCGCCAGCCTGAAATTTATCTCGCTCGACGGACTGTACCGCGCCTGCGGCGTCGAGGACGGACGCAACGATGCCGAACCGCAATTCTGCGACGCCTGCTTTTCCGGTGAATATCCCGTCGTACCCGCCGACCAGATCAACAAGGGATTCCGGCTCAAGGCGGCGGAATGAGCCGTCTGGCGGACGATCCCAGATGGCTATTTCTGCAACAGGAGGAATGGACCTGCAAATCCTGTGACCAGACCCATCGCGGCTTGCCTGATTTGGCATTTCGCAACCCTTCGGGGAAAGTCTTCGATGATCTGGAAAAACGGGGCAACAGCGAGTTCACCGCATTCGGCGATATCCTGACAGAGGACCTGTGCCGTTATGACGACGACTACTACGTCCGCGCCCTGCTGAGCATTCCGATCCTGGGAGCCGACGACCGGTTCGCGTTCGGGGTCTGGTCCACCCTGTCGGCCGAGAACTTCGGGATTTACCTCGACGGTTTCAACACCGGCGTGTATTCTGACGAGGGCCCCTGGTTCAGCTGGCTCGGCAACCGGCTGCCGCAGGACCCGCCCGAAACGCAGGGCATCAAGTGTTCATTGCACCCGCAGCCGGGCCGAAAGCGGCCGGAAATCCTGATAGAAGACCCCGATCACCCGCTTTTCGGATTACAGCGCAACGGCGCGTCCCTCGACCAGATACTGGACATTCTCGCGCAATGCGGGCATGACATCCGTTCGAGCCTCCCTGCCCCAACGCGACACTGAGACAATGACCGACCCATCGAAAACTGCCCTGATTACCGGTGCTTCCCGCGGCTTTGGCGCCGCCGTCGCCGAAGAGCTTGCCTTGAAGGGCTACCATATCGTCGCGGTGGCGCGGACCACCGGCGCACTGGAGGAACTGGACGACCGGATACAGGCCAAAGGCGGGTCCGCCACGCTTGTGCCAATGAGCATCACCGATGAACTTTCCAACCAACGGCTGTGCCTTGCCATCTTTGAGCGCTGGGGCGGTCTGGACCTTTGGGTCCATGCCGCGATCCATGCGCCGCCGCTGTCGCCGGCTCCGCATGTCGATGCCAAGGACTGGGAAAAAACCTGCGACATCAACATCACGGCCACGGCGCGCCTGATTCCGAATATCGAACCCCTGCTGAGAGTGCGCGGCGGAACCGCCGTGCATATTCACGATCCGCAGGCAGGCCGGAAATTCTTTGCCGCCTACGGGTCCTCGAAAGCAGCGCAAAAGGCCATGTTCGACAGCTGGGCGGCCGAGGCGACAGCGGGCAGTGCGCGCGTCGTCAGCTTCACGCCGAACCCGATGCCAACAGCGACGCGGGCGCGGTTTTTTCCGGGCGAGGACCGGAGCCTTCTGACCGATCCGCGCGACGAGGCGAAGCGCCTTTTGAAAGAACTTGTATAACGCAAAGGGCGGGGCAGACAGGCCTCCGGCAGGGCGCTATTTCTTGCGCCCGCCCCCGCGGCCGACATCCTTCTGGAACTTTCCTTCCAGATGCTTGTTCAGCTTGGTGACCTTTTTCTCTTTCTTGTCCCGATACGGGTTCTTGTCCGATTGCGACCGCATGAACAGGCGGATCGGGGTTCCCGGCAGGTCGAAATGGTCGCGCAAGCCGTTGACCAGATAGCGGGTATAGCTCGCCGGCAGCAGTTCGGGATGCGAACACATCACCACAAAGGTCGGCGGCCGCGATTTGACCTGCGTCATGTAGCGCAGACGGATGCGCCGTCCGCCCGGTGCGGGTGGCGGGTGCATTTCCAGCATTCCGGCCAGCCATCGGTTCAGTTGCGCTGTGGTAATCCTGCGGTTCCAGGTGGCATGCGCTTTCAGGATCGCCTCGTGCAGCCGGTCCAGACCGCGTCCGGTCGCCGCCGAAACCGTGACCAGCGGCGCGCCCCGCAACTGCGGCAGCAGGCGGGTGAATTTTTCCTTGATGTCCTTCAGCTTTTCCTGCCGCTCGGTCTCGACATCCCATTTGTTGACGGCGATCACGACCGCGCGGCCTTCGCGTTCGGCCAGATCGGCGATGCGCAGGTCCTGCTGCTCAAAGGGGATCTCCGCATCCAGCAGCACCACGACGACCTCCGAGAACTTGACCGCGCGCAGACCGTCGGACACCGAGAGCTTTTCGAGTTTTTCCTGAACTTTCGCCTTCTTGCGGATACCGGCGGTGTCCCAGATGCGCAATGGAACGCCTTCCCAGACGTGATTGATCGAGATCGCGTCGCGGGTGATCCCCGCCTCGGGACCCGTCAACAGGCGGTCCTGCCCGAGTATCTTGTTGATCAGCGTGGACTTGCCTGCATTCGGGCGCCCCACCACCGCGATCTGCAAGGGACGCTTGTCGGAAAAAGTGATCTCTTCGTCTTCCTCGCCCTCTTCGAAGGACACATCGGTCTGCGGCTCGTAATTGCGGTCCTTGAATTCCTCGGCGATCGGGGCCAGGACCTGCTGCAGGTCGAACATGCCCTCGCCATGCTCGGCGGACAGGCGCACGGGCTCGCCCAGTCCCAGCGAAAACGCGTCGTAAAAGCCGGTTTCGCCAGCATTGCCTTCAGCCTTGTTGGCGACAACGATGACGCGCTTGCTTCTTTTTCGCAGAATTTCGGCGAAGAACTGGTCGGCGGGCGTCACGCCGACGCGGGCGTCGATCATGAACAGACAGACGTCGGCCATATCGACGGCGCGTTCGGTCAGCGCGCGCATGCGGCCCTGAAGGCTCTCGTCGGTCGCTTCTTCCAGACCGGCGGTGTCGATCACCACGAATTTGAGCGGCCCCAGCCGCGCGTCACCCTCGCGCAGGTCGCGGGTCACCCCCGGCTGGTCGTCAACCAGCGCGAGCCTGCGCCCGACCAGACGGTTAAACAGGGTCGACTTGCCCACATTGGGACGTCCGACGATGGCGAGTGTGAATGACATTTAGCTGCGGCCTTTCGTTCAAGCCGCGTCAATACAGGGAAACAATGCCGTTGGAAAGCGTCTATTGGTAGGCGTGCAGCCGTCCGTCACGCGACACGACATAGAGCCGCCCGCCGGCAATCGCAACATGCGACGCCGCGCCGCCGGGGATTTCGACGGTCGACAGGGGCGCGCCGGTCTCGGGGTCGTAGTTCCGCATCAGGCCGTCGGACCCCGCCACGATCAGGCGGCCGCCCGCCAGAACCGGACCGTAATAGACGTAAGCGTCGAGCGGTCCGCGACGGAAACGCCGGCCGGGTTTGTATTCGGGCAGTTCCACCGACCAGATCTGCGATCCGTCACCCGCGTCCACCCGTTTGAGCGCGGCGGTATCGGTCATCAGAAAGACCGACCCGCCGACCGGAACCACCGGACTGTAGCTGCCATCCAGCGCCGTCCAGTTGCGTTCGCCCGTGCGGCGGTCGACCGACACCAGTCGACCCGACTGGTTGGCGGCATAAACGGTATCGCCCGCAATGACCGGATCGCCCGAGATATCGGCCACGCTGGACCGCGCCAGTCCGACGCGGGTTCCGGTTACGGCGGTGCTCCAGACCCTTTGGCCATTGAGCGTCAGAGCGGCAACCAGTTCGCCATTGGTGAACGGCAGGACCGCCAGACGCGGCAGGGCGGCAGGCGCCCCTGCGCCGACCACGCCGGGGTCCTCGCCGGAGCTGCGCTGCTCCCATTCGATCCGGCCATAGGATTGCGTCAGGCTTTGGGCGATATTGTTGCGCGCCACCACGATTACCCGGTCCCCGATCACGACAGGCGCAGCCGAAATCGCCGCTCCCATCTTGTGGCGCCAGAAGATCGCACCGGTTTCGGGGTCCAGCGCGACCACTTCCCCGTAGCCGGTCGTCGCGAACAGGCGGCCACCGCCAAAGGCGATCCCGCCGCCCGATGCCTGACCGAATTTGTCCGACGCCGGTGTCAGGTCCGTCGACCACAGCAGCTTGCCCGAGGTATCGAAAGCGCGGACAGCGGCCGCCGCGTCCTGCGTGAATATCCTGCCACCGGCGACAACCGGATCGGCGGACAGACGCTGCTTGGTGGAGGTGCCCTCGCCGATCGGGGCAGACCACAGATGCGTGAGCTGTGCTGACAGCGCGGGATGGCCCGCAAAATGCGTCGGGCCGCCGTTCTTGTGGGTCCAGTCGGCATTGGTTACGGCTTGCGGCAAGCGTATGGCAACCGCGCGCTCGGCGGTTTCCTCTTGCACACCGCCGCGGATCGGCTCGCGGTCACCCGGCAGAATCAGCTCTTTCTGAGAGCAGGCTCCGAGCACCAGAAGAGCAAGTCCGGCCGCAAATGCCAGTCGCTGTCTGCCGAACCGTATCCCCGTCATGAATAGAGCCACCCTGTTAATCGTTCCGGGTTCATAGTGCAGTTTACTACGCCGAACGCAACCGTCACGCGCCCGGCAGATCGCCGCCCAGCGCGATAATCAGCTGTTCCGTGCGGTTGCGCATGGCTTCGCTGACGCCGGGTTCCTGCAGCAGACCCTGCAGCTGTTCCAGCGCCGCGTCTTTGTCGCCCGCGTCCAGCAGGGCCACCGCGCGCTGCTCCAGCGCCACTGTGCGGAACGGCGCGCCGGGATTGGCCAGCGCATCCAGCGCCGCCATCCGCTGGCCCTGATCCATATCCGGACCGCGCAAGATGACGGCCTTCAGTTTTGCCAGTTCGCGATAAATCTCTTCGGTTTCGGACGAGGCCGCGATCTGGTCGAGCACGGCCAGCGCCGCATCCGTGTCGCCAGCCTCCGTCAGGACGGCTGCGCGGCGCAGTTCGATGACGGCTTTGGCCGGTCCGGCGCCTGCCGCAACCTCGGCAAGGGCAGCGGCCCGGTCGGGCGCGGCATCGATGTTCAGGGCGGCAATCACCGCATCGCCGCGGGCCTGCGCCTCGGCTTCCGAGCGGGCCTTGGACCACTCCACATAGGCGGCGCCGCCCACAAGCAGGACAACCGCCAGAACGGCGATCCAGCCGTATTTCCGGGCATAGCCGTACAGTTTGTCGCGACGGACTTCTTCCGCCACTTCGTCCAGAAAGGAATCGGTCTCGCTCACTTGGGGGCCTCCCTTGAATCATTCAGCGCGGACTTTGCAAGTTTCATGTGCAAAAGCCAAGCGGGTTCAGTCGGTTTTCGTCTTGTAGGTGTGGTCTTTGGTGGGAAAGGCGCGGTCGCGTACTTCCTGGGCGTAGCGCTGCACCGCGTCGCGGATCATTTCTTCCATGTTGCCATAGCGCTTGACGAAAGTCGGCACGCGCGGAAACAGCCCGATCATGTCCTCGAATACCAGAATCTGGCCGTCGCAGGCGGCAGAGGCGCCGATACCGATGGTCGGAATGGAAACGGACCCGGTCAGCCTGTCGGCCAGATCCTCGGCCACGCCCTCGACCACGACGGAAAACGCCCCTGCGGCCTCGACGGCCTGGGCGTCTTCGATGACCATGTCGTATTGCTCTTCTTCGCGGACCGCCTTGAACCCGCCGGCGGTGTTCATCTGCTGCGGCATCAAGCCGACATGCGCCATGACCGGAATGCCGCGCTTGGTCAGGTGCGAAATGGTGGGCGCCATTTCCTTGCCGCCTTCCAGTTTGATCGCCGTACAGCCTGTTTCCTTGATGATGCGCGCCGCATTGCGAAAGGCCACCTCGGGGCTTTCCTCGAACGATCCGAAGGGCATATCGACGACCACCAGCGCCTTGTCCGCCCCCCGCATCACGGCCTGACCGTGCATGATCATGTGTTCCATGGTCACGCCCAGCGTATTCGGCATGCCGTGGATTACCATGCCCAGACTGTCGCCAACGAGAATCAGGTCGGACACCTCGTCGACAATACGCGCGACATGGGCCGTGTAGGCCGTCAGGCATACAAGCGGTTCGCCGCCTTTGCGTGCCGTAAAGGCAGGCACTGTCATCTTGGCCCTTTTCTTGGCCGAATCCGGCAACTGCGACGGATCGGAAACCGCCGATTTCTTGGAAATAGTGCTTCGAGTCGACATGTTATCCGGCTTCCCTCTATTGCCCTGCACGGGGCCCGGCGATCATTCGCATGGTCGCCGGACCATTCAGAACGCTTTGTATACGGGTTTATTTGATTGGTCCATAAAGCTTTGTCCTGCGTAATTCCTGTCAGAAACACCCTTGCACGTAACCAACGGAAAGCGTAGAAAGCGAGCACTGCTTATTTACGCATATTACCCATTCACCGCACCCAGAGGGCCCAAGTTCAGGAGACCAAAATGCGGATTGGACCAATTTTGACCGCCATCATCGTCAGCGTGATGGTTTATTTGTTTGTGATGGAACGCGACACGCTGCTGGCGGTCGCAGGCGCCGACATGCCCGAAGCGACGGTGGAAACCACGGCCGCTGAAGACGCGCGTCCGCCGGTTCTGGTCCAGGCGATCCATTCCACGGCGCAGCCCGTTGACAGCGGCCTGGTTCTGCGCGGCCGCACCGAGGCCTTCCGCCTGCTCGACGTGAAATCCGAAACCTTCGGCCAGATAATCTCGCAACCGCTGCGCAAGGGGCTTTTGGTCGAGGAAGGCGAATTGCTTTGCGAACTCGACCCCGGCACGAGGCAAGCCGCATTGTCCGAGGCCAAGGCGCAGCTGGCGGAAGCAAGGGCGAACAAGCAGGCGTCGTCCGAGTTGGTGAAAAAAGGCTTTGCGTCGGAAACCGACCTGCTGTCGCGCGAAGCTGCGCTGGAGTCGGCGCAGGCCGCCGTTACCCGCGCCGAAAAGGATATTTCCTATCTGCGGATCACAGCCCCCTTCAGCGGACTGCTGGAATCCGATACGGCCGAGTTCGGCGAGTTGATGCAGACCGGCGCAATCTGCGCCCGCATTATCGCGCTCGACCCGATCAAGCTGGTTGGATTCGCCAGCGAGGCGCAGATCGTCAAACTGAACGTCGGAACGCCCGCGGGCGCGCGCCTGGTCAGCGGCCAGCAGATCGCAGGTCAGGTCACGTTCCTGTCGCGCAGCGCCGACCCTCAGACGCGGACTTACCGCGTCGAGATCACGGCGCCGAACCCGAAGCTCGAAATCCGCGACGGCGCCACCGCCGAGATCTATATCAGCCTGTCCGGCGAGACCGGCCATCTGCTGCCGCAATCGGCGCTGACCCTGGATGACGCCGGCCGTCTGGGCGTTCGCACGGTAGAGGGCGGCATTGCCGGATTCATGCCGGTCACCATTCTGCAGGATGTGCGCGAGGGCGTCTGGGTCGCTGGCCTGCCCGACCAGGTCGATGTCATCGTCGTCGGCCAGGAATATGTCACCCAGGGCCGCGCCGTCACGGCCAGCTTCAAGGAAGATGCGTCATGACCGGCATCGTCAGCTGGGCGACAGCCCATGCGCGGATGATCATCGTTTTCGTGATCATGTCGATTGCTGCCGGCTCCGCGGCCTATGTCGGCTTGCCGAAAGAAGGCGAGCCGGACATCGATATTCCGGTTCTGTTCGTCTCCGTGCCGTTTCCGGGCATCTCTGCCGTGGATTCGGAAAAACTTCTGGTCAAACCGCTCGAGACCGAACTGCAAAGTCTCGACAACCTCAAATCGATGTCGGCGACCGCCGCCGAGAACTATGCCGGCATAGCGCTGGAATTCGAGTTCGGCTGGGACAAGGCCGCGACCATCGCCGACGTGCGCGACAAGGTCAATCAGGCTGAGGCCTCGTTCCCCGAAGGGGCCGAGAAATACTCGATCAACGAGGTCAACTTCTCGAAATTCCCGATCATGGTGGTCTCGCTGTCCGGTGAGGTGCCGGAGCGCACCCTGACCCGCGTCGCGAAAGAGCTGCAAACCAGGCTTGAGGGCCTGCCGCCGGTGCTGGAGGCGACGCTCGCCGGCCACCGCGAAGAGATGCTTGAGGTGCTGATCGATCCGCTGAAGCTGGAAGCCTACAACGTCACCATGGGCGAGATGCTGAGCATTTTCGTGAACAACAACCAGTTGATCGCGGCAGGCGAGGTCGAAACCCCGCGCGGCGCGTTTTCCGTGAAAATCCCGTCCTCCTTCGATGATCCGCGCGACATCTACAGCCTGCCCGTCAAGGTGAACGGCGACAGCGTCGTGACTGTCGGCGATCTGGCAGACATCCGCCTGACCTTCGAGGACCAGACAGGCACCGCGCGCTACAACGGCGAAACGACGGTGGCGCTGCAAATCGTCAAGCGCAAGGGCTTCAACCACATCGACACGGCCAATCTGGTGCGGGCGACGGTGGACGACGCCGTGTCCGAATGGCCTGACGAGTTGCGGAACAGCATGAACGTGAACATCGGGCTGGACCAGTCGCAACAGGTCGACAGCATGATCAAGCAGCTGGAGGGCTCGGTTCTGACCGCGATCCTGCTGGTGATGATCGTGGTTCTGGGCGCGCTTGGCGTTCGCTCCGCCCTGCTTGTGGGCTTCGCCATTCCGACGTCGTTCCTTCTGAGCTTCGCGATCATGGCGGTGGCCGGAATTTCCATCTCCAACATCGTCATGTTCGGCCTGATCCTGGCCGTCGGGATGCTGGTCGACGGCGCGATCGTCGTCGTAGAATATGCCGACAAACGCATCCGCGAAGGCATCGGGCCGATGCGCGCCTATGGCGCGGCTGCCAAACGGATGTTCTGGCCGGTGATTTCCTCGACGGCCACGACTCTCTGCGCCTTTCTGCCGATGCTGTTCTGGCCGGGCGTGCCGGGCGAGTTCATGGGAAACCTGCCGGTGACGCTGATCTTCGTCCTCAGCGCCTCTTTGCTGGTGGCGCTTGTCTATCTGCCGGTGGTGGGGGGCGTGGCGGGTCGGGTTTCGCGGTTCAACGAACACAGCGCCGACCTTTTGCGCCACAACCTGCACTGGACCCTGCGCTTCGCCCTGTTCGGCGGCGTCGCGTTCGTCATGTATCTGAGCCTGATGGGCATCCTGCGCGGCAGCATGGCGGCTGGGCTTCTGTTCGTTGCGGATTGCATGGCCCTGTCAATCGTCGGCGGATCGCTGCGGCACGACCGTCCGGAAGAGGGCGTCAAATCGGGTTACCGCCGCAGCCGTTTCGGGTCCTTCATCCATTTCATTGTCGGCAATCCGGTGATGCCGGTCGTGGCCATCGCCACGACGATGGCCTTTGTCATCGCGACCTTCATGATCTTTTCCAAGAACAACAACGGCGTGGAATTCTTCGTCACCACCGAGCCGGAAAACGCCATCGTCTACGTACGCGCGCGCGGCAACCTCTCGCTGGCGCAAAAGGACGAACTGGTCAAACAGGTCGAACAACAGGTCATGAGCGTGGACGGCGTAAAGGCCGTGTTCGCCTTTGCCGGCGACGGCGGGCTTAACCAGAACACCGGCGGGGCGCAGGCTCCGGTGGACGCTATCGGTCAGGTGCAGGTCGAACTGACAGACTGGGAAATCCGCGGCACCGGAACCGGTGTCGGCATCCTGAACGAGATCGAGAACCGCGTGAAAAATATTCCCGGCATCCAGTACGAGATCCTGCGTCAGGACATGGGGCCTGCCTCCGGCAAACCCGTCAACCTGCGCCTGACCGGACAGGATTGGGAAGACCTGCTGGCGGCAACAGAAATCGTGCGCGCGAAACTCGATGACACGGAGGGTCTGGTCGCCATAGAGGATACCCGCCCCCTGCCCGGCATCGACTGGCAGATCGACGTCGATGTGGAACAGGCCGGCCGCTATGGCGCCGACGTCGCCAAGACCGGCGCCATGGTGCAGCTGTTCACCCGCGGACTGAAGCTCGATACGATGCGGGTCGAAAGCTCGGACGAGGAAATCGAGATCCGCGTGCGTCTGCCCGAAAAAGACCGCGTCCTGTCCTCGCTGGACACGGTGCGCGTTCTGACCAGCGAGGGTCAGGTCCCGCTGGCCAACTTCATCACCCGCACGCCGGTCAAGAAACTGGGCCAGATCGACCGCCATGACACGGAACGCTATTTCATGGTGCGCGCGGGCGTCGCCGAAGGGCTGAACGCCAACGAAAAAGTGGCCGAGATCGATGCCTGGCTCAAGACGGAAAGCCCGCTGCCGCCCTCGGTCAACTACGAATGGACCGGAGATCAGGAAGACCAGGAAGAAAGCGCCGCTTTCCTGTCGAAGGCGTTTCTGGGCGCGCTCGGGTTGATGTTCGTGATCCTGCTGGCGCAGTTCAACAGCTTTTACAACTCGGTTCTGGTGCTGCTGGCGGTCGTCCTGTCGACTGCGGGCGTGCTGGTCGGCATGCTGGTCATGGGCCAGACATTCTCGATCATCATGACCGGAACCGGCATCGTGGCACTGGCGGGGATCGTGGTGAACAACAACATCGTTCTGATCGACACCTATCAGGAATATGCCGGTTACATGCCGAAGCTTCAGGCCATCGTCCGGACCGTCGAGGCGCGGATCAGGCCGGTTCTGCTGACGACTGTGACAACCATGGCCGGTCTGACGCCGATGATGCTGGGCCTGTCGATCAACTTCATCGACGGGGGTTTCACAATCGACTCGCCGACATCGCTTTGGTGGAAACAACTGGCCACGGCGGTCATTTTCGGACTTGGCATCGCGACCCTGCTGACGCTGGTGTTCACCCCGTCGCTGCTGGCGCTCCGCATCTGGATTACGGCCGGCGCCTACGGAGCCTTTGCCCGCATGGCGGCCTGGAAGGGCGGCAAGGACAGCATCGCCGCCGCCGATCTGGCCCTGGCGCGCGCCGCACGGCGGCGGCACCCGGATACCATAACCTGGGCCGAATCCGATGTGGACGAAACACATGGCCGCGACGATGGCGATCAGGCGCCGAAACCGAAGGTCGGAAAAGCCCGCGAGTCGAAGACCTCAACGTTGAAGGCCGCCGAATAGGCGGCCTTTTCCGGCGTCCGGCACAGCCGTCACGCAACCTGTGACCTAACCATCGGTCGGGGGTATGACCCAGCGATTCTTTCCATCTGAAGGAACCAGTCCGGTATCCTCTTGATCGTCACCGCCTTCGAGTGTTCCGCGCGACCTGTCCGAGTCATCCTGTTCGCTCTGCTGGCGACGCCACATCTGGGCGTAACGGCCGTCGGACCGCAACAATTCGTCATGCGTTCCCTTCTCGACGACCTGACCCTCTTCCAGAACCACGATCATATCGGCGTCGACGACGGTGGACAGGCGGTGCGCGATGGTGATGACCGACCGGCCCTCGCCCATCTGGGCCAGACTTTCCTGAATGTCGCGCTCTGTTTCCGTGTCGAGCGCCGAGGTCGCCTCGTCCAGTATCAGGATCGGCGGGTTTTTCAAAAGCGTCCGCGCGATGCCGACGCGCTGTTTCTCGCCGCCCGACAGTTTCAGACCGCGCTCGCCCACCGTCGTTTGATAGCCATCCGGAAGGCGCATCACGAAGTCATGTATCTTGGCGGCCTTGGCGGCCTCGACAATGTCGGCCTCTGACGCTTCAGCGCGGCCATAGGCGATGTTGTAACCGATGGTGTCGTTGAACAGCACGGTGTCCTGCGGCACGATCCCTATCGCCTCGTGCAGGGATTTCTGGGTCACGTCGCGGACATCCTGCCCGTCAATGCGGATCGCGCCGCCGTTCACGTCGTAGAACCGGAACAGCAGGCGGGCGATAGTTGATTTTCCCGATCCGGACGGGCCGACGACGGCCACCGTCTGTCCCGGCTTCACGGTCAGGTCCATCTTCTTCAGAATGCCGCGATCGACATTATAGGCAAAGCTGACGTTATCGAACACGATCTCGCCGCCCTTGATCCGCAGTGCCTTGGCGTCCGGTTTGTCGACGACCTCGGGGGGTTGCTCCAGCAGATCGAACATGTCACCCATGTCGATCAGCGCCTGACGGATTTCGCGATAAACCGTTCCCAGAAAGTTCAGTGGCATGGTGATCTGGATCATGTAGGCGTTGACCAGAACGAAGTCCCCGACGGTCAGTTCGCCGCGCTGCACGCCTACCGCCGCCAGGATCATGACCAGCACCAATCCGGCGGTGATCAGGACCGACTGGCCGAAGTTCAGGAACGCCAGGCTGTAGTTGGTTTTCAGCGCTGCCGCCTCGTATCCGCGCATGCTTTCGTCATAGCGCATCGCCTCGCGCTCTTCGGCGGCGAAATACTTGACGGTCTCGAAGTTCAGCAGGCTGTCCACGGCCTTCTGGTTGGCATCCGTGTCCTGGTCGTTCATCTGCTTGCGGATCTTCACCCGCCATTCGGTCACGCGGAAGGTGAACCAGATATACAGGCCGATGGTCACGACAACGACGGCCAAGTACCAGACATCGAATATATAGAACAAAATGCCGCAGATCAGCAGCAGTTCGAGTATCAGCGGGCCGATCGAGAACAACAGAAAGCGCAGCAGAAACTCGACGCCCTTGACGCCGCGCTCGATAATCCTGCTCAGCCCGCCGGTCTTGCGCGTGATGTGATAGCGCAGCGACAGGGCATGCATGTGCTGAAAGGTCTCCAGCGCCAGGCGGCGCAGGGCCCGTTGGCCGACCTTGGCAAAGATCGCATCGCGCAACTGGGTGAATCCGACCGTCAAAAGCCGCGCAACGCCGTAGGCAATGGTCAGGCCAACCGCGCCCGCCGTCAGCAGGAACACGGTCGCGGACGCCGGATTTTCCGGCGCGAGCGCGTCCACCGCGGCTTTGTAGTAGAAGGGCGTCGCGACGCTGATCAGGCGCGACAGGGCGAGCATGAAAAGCGCGATCACGACCCGCGTCTTGGTTCCCGAATCATCATCGGGCCACAGGTAAGGCAGCACCTTGCGGATGACCAAAAGCGCCTGTTTCCGGCCGACCGTTTTGGTCGAAGTAATTCTGGTTCGTCTGGCCATCAAATTCTCCTAGACGGTATACATAAGTCTGCAGAGGATGATTGACCAGTCGAAACGGAGCCAAAAAAACGGTCCGGTCACGGTTTTTGACGAACTGTTTCAGCGTTAATCGGATATGGCCGCGCGGACCCGGGATATCCAGCCTGCCCCGACTGGGAGCCGCCTGACACCGTTACAAATTGACCGGCTTGCCATGCGAGGTCCGCCTGTAGGCTTCTTCCCATGCTTTCTTGCGCTCCGCCAGCTCGCCGCCGGCGATACCGGCATGAGAGGCCGTCAGGTTTTCAAGCGCGCCAAGAGCGCAGATGTAATAAGTCTCTTCGGTATCCGGCGCACCGTTTGCCTCGGCCTCGGCCAAGGCGGCGCCCAGCGTGCTGGCCCATGTGTCGGCGGTGAAATGGCCTGCCCTCACCATTGTATCGGCCAGGGCCAATACCTGCGCATGCCACACCTCTTTGAACGCGGGCCGTGGCGGCGCGAGCGGATCATCCGGCCGGAACAAAATAGCTCTCCCACAGCTCCAGCATCACCGTGTCCCTCGGGTCCGCATCCCCGCCCCACAACTCCTGCGCGGAGAAAGACACGGTATACAGGTGTTCGCCTTCGTGAATTCCCAAGGCCCCCTTGTCCGGCAAGGCATGCGACCCGTGATGGGCGATGACTGTGCCCGTCGCATTGCGGGCATAGGCGGGCAAGCGGGTGTGATTGACCGGCATGATCCGTCGGGTCAGAACCCTGTCGCCCACCGCGAATTTGGGGGCGCTGCCGGCCGGAACCTCGAAACTGATATGCCCACCTCGATTGGCGGCCAGAACCTCGTCCAGAGTTTTGACCGGAGCGGGTTCGCCGGGCGCTTCCACATGCCCGGCCAGAACCTCGCCCAGCGTCATCTGTCCATTGTCGACATAGATCATCATGTAATTGGCGCACCACTTGTCGAAATAGCGGTTCGACAGATAATCGGCGGGCACCATGCGTTCCAGCCCGTGCCGGAACCAGTCGATGGTCAGGTTGGTCAGGATACCGGCCCGCGCCATACCCCACATACGCCTTTCCCAGTCGTATTGAAACGGCGCGTCGCCGTCTGTCACCGCGACCGGCCCGAAGCCCTGCTTGCCGCCGAGATCATGCACGCCGTCCATCATTCCGCCCCTGTTTTCAGGTCGCGGTCGGTGCCGATCATCGAATTGCGGGTGACGATGGCGGCCAATGCGTCCTCGTCCCAGCCATCGGTGCCTTCGGGCCGCTGCGGGATCACGATATAGCGCAGTTCCGCCGTGCTGTCCCAGACCCGAACGGCGACGTCAGGCGCCAGATCCACACCGAATTCGGACAGAACCGTGCGGGGTTCGCGCACGGCCCGGGCGCGGTAGGCGCTGGATTTGTACCACGCGGGCGACATGCCAAGGATCGAAAACGGGTAGCACGAACACAGCGTGCAGACGACCATGTTATGCGTGTCGGGCATGTTTTCGACGGCCTTGAGATGGCCTGTCGCGCTGCCTTCGAAGCCGAATTCCCTGATCGCCTCTGCGGCGTTTTCCAGCAGCCGCGCCCGGAACCCGGCATCCAGCCACGACCGGGCCACGACCTGCGCGCCGCGTTTGGGGCCTATATGCTCGGCATAGGCCTCGACCCACTGATCGATGGTCTCGGTCGCCACAAGGCCGCGCTCGACCACCAGACTTTCCAGCGCCTTGACCCGCAAGGCCGGATCGGACGGCAGGTGGCTGTGCAAATGGCGGTGGATTTCCGCCGCCTTGTCGCTGTCGAATGTTGCCATGAGAGCCCTCGTCTCGAATTTCCGCCGCAATCCTTTAACGCATTTGTAATCCAAAGACCCTCGCAAAGGAAAGCTTTCAGGCAGAACCAGCCGGATTTGGCCGCCACAGGCTGTCACTGCCCGCGCGTCGGGGATGGTTGCAGCTCAGTTCGGAAGGTCGAAAACCTGACCGGGATAGATCAGGTCCGGGTCCTTGATCCGGTCGCGGTTCGCCTGAAATATCTGCACATACCGGACGCCTTCGCCGTATTTCCGCTCCGCCAGATACCAAAGGGTGAAACCCGGCTGGATCGTCACCGTCGACCCCAGTTCGGTCAGGCGGGGCGCTTCGCGCTTGAACGGGCTTTCGACCCGCGCCGTGACTTCCCCGCTTTCGTCGATCGAATCGACGCGCAGCGTGTACAGACCTTCGTCCACGTTGGTCAGAACGACCTTCCACTGGCCGGTTTCGCCGATCCGCTTGGTTTCCACGGGCCTGTTGTTCACATAGACGCGCACGAACTGGTCATCCGATCCGCGCCCGCCGACAACCACGTCCCCGGCGTCGTCATAGGTGATAGTGTCGAGCGACAGGTCGGCCAGCACCCGCGGCGCCGGCTGGCTGGTGGGTTCGGCTTGCAGGGCTGCCAGTTCCGTATCCTGTTCGCCCTGAATGACCCTGGCGCCGTCGGTTCCGGCCACGACGATCTGGGGCGGCTTTTCCGCCCGCGGCATGACAAGGATGCTCGATTTGGAAGGCGTCAGGGTGCCGCTCTCGGATTGCTGAACCAGGTTCATCTCTTCCGGCGCGGCCATTTGCGGCAGGTCCATCATCGCCACGAAAGTGCCTTCGCGGCTGACTTTGGCAGAGCCGAGCTCCACCCCGTCGACGACCACCTTCACCGTGCTTCCCGGCATGGCGCGTCCCGCGACAACCGCCGAACCGTCCTGATCCACCCGCACCAGATCGAACTCCGGAGCCGTCGGGTCTGACAAGGCCTGCGGCAACTCGGCGACGTCAGGCGCGGCGGATGACTGATCCCGTACTTCCCCGCCGGTCTCCGTGGCGGAAGCCGCCACCTCGGCGGTTCCGGCAACCGGAACTTGCGGTGCCGCCGTCGTAACTTCGGGTTGTGCGGTTTCGGGTTCCGGAGCCTTGGCAGTCCGGTCCGGCGCGCTGTCGCGCCATGCAGACACCGCCCATAACAACAGGACAAGCGCCGCAATGATGATCAGTATGTTCCGGAAACCGTTTCCGCCGGCAGGTTGGTCCGGCGGACTTTTACGCGTCGTTTCAGCCAATCTCAATTTCCCTCAATAGGCTCTGGACCTTTGCCATGTTTTCGGTTGGTATCATGACAGACCATTCTTCACCCTGCGCGAAATAATTGCAACAAGGCAAAATAAATGATCCGTTCCCCTAAATCCGTCTGTGTATTTTGCGGCTCGCGTTTCGGAACCGATGCGGCCTATCGGACGGCGGCGCGCGACCTCGGCGCAGCACTGGCGGCCGCCAGGTTGCGGCTGGTATACGGTGCGGGCGATGTCGGGCTGATGGGAGAGGTCGCAAATGCGGCGCAGACTGCGGGTGGCGATACTTTTGGCGTGATCCCCGTGCACCTGTTGCAGAAAGAGGCCGGAAAACGCGATCTGACACGCTTCATCATCACCGAGAACATGCATGAGCGCAAGAAAGTCATGTTCATGAATGCCGATGCGATCGTCACCCTGCCCGGCGGCGCCGGATCACTCGACGAGTTCTTCGAGGTCCTGACCTGGGCGCAACTGGGCGTGCACAGCAAACCGATCTACCTGATGAACATCGCCGGCTACTGGGAACCGTTGCTGACGCTGATCGACCACCAGATCGACCAGGGCTTCGCGGACCCCTCGCTTAAGGAACTGTTTCAGGTTACCGAATCCGTTCCGGCCCTCATGGCGGCGCTCGGCCTGTCCCTGAGCATGGAATCCCAGCTGTAGATCGCCAGCCCGATCCAGATCAGCGGGAACGCGATCATGTGCCACGGCGTCATCGGCTGTGAAAACAGCGTCACGGCGATCACGAATTGCAGCGTCGGGTTCAGGTATTGCACCAGCCCGACCGTCGACAGGCGCAGGTGATTGATCGCATAGCCCATCAGCACCAGCGGCACACCCGTCATCAGGCCGGACCCGATCAGCAGCCATGTATCGGCCCCCTGCCCGAAGAACCCGCCCGCGCGTCCGACCAGACCTGTCCAGCCCTGCGTGCTCACGCCCCATATCCAGACCAGCGCCAGGGGGCTGAGCACGGCGACCTCGGCGGTCACGGCCAGAACCGGATCCGCCTTCATCCGCGACTTCACCAGCCCGTAGAAACCGAA
>JBFIHV010000011.1:0-17314 GCA_041601595.1 Amylibacter sp.
CGTATCTTCAGCATCATTTCCGCCCGCCGCGCGCAATCCGCCGGATCGCGGCTGCATTCGCGCCTGAGCGCGGTTTTCGCCTTCGTCGCCCTGTTGCCCACCGTTCTGGTGGCCATTTTCGCGACCATCACGCTGAACATCGGACTCGAAGGCTGGTTTTCCGAGCGGGTCCGCGATGTGGTGGGCGCATCGCTGTCGGCGGCGGAAGCCTATGAGGCCGAGCAGCGCGACGACCTGATTTCCGACTTGCGCCTGATGAGCAATTTTCTGAACCAGCAGAGCCAGGGCGGCAACCGCATTCTGGACGCCGACCTCGTGCAGCTTCTGGGGCAGGTGCAGCCCTTGGTCCAGCGCGGCCTGAAAGAGGCCTATGTCATTGACAGTGCAGGGAATATCGAGGCGCGGGGCGACCGCAGCTATCTGTTCGGATACGAACAGCCCAGCGTCGAAAGCATCGCCGAAAGCCACAAGAACCCGATGGTGTTCCAGGACTGGAGCAACAACGAATTTCGCGCCCTGATGCCGCTGGACGCCTTTATCGACCGCTACCTGTATATTTCGCGCACCGTGGACGGGGAAATACTGGGTCTGCTCGACGACACCAAGGAAACCGTCGCCGTCTATAACCAGATGGAGAGCGAGCGCGGGCGCGTCCTGTTCGAGCTGGCGCTGCTGTATCTGGGCTTTGCCGTGATCGTCATCATGTCCGCGATCTGGATCGGTCTTGTCTTTGCCGAGCGTCTGGCGCGGCCGGTCGGACGGCTGGCGGGTGCGGTTCAGCGTGTCGGATCGGGCGACCTGAACGTGCGCGTGCGCGAGGAAAAGGGCGACGACGAGATCGCCATGCTCGGACGCGTGTTCAACCGGATGACGCGGCAGGTCAAAAAACAGCGCGACGACCTGATCGAGGCGCATGAACAGACCGAAAGCCGCCGCCGCCTGTTCGATTCCGTGCTGTCGGGCGTGACGGCCGGCGTTATCGGGCTGAACCGCAAGGGCGAGGTGGAGGTCGTCAACGCCGCGGCGGCGCGGTTGCTGAACCTCGATCTGGCCGATGCGATCGGGCAGTCCCTCGATGATCTTGTTCCGGAGTTCATACATCTTTTTAGACAGGTGGAGTTGAAACCTAATGTTGCACAGCAACAGGAGGTCAATCTGAAAAGGGCCGGCAGCGCCGAGGTGCTGCTCGTGCGGATCGCCAGCCGGGTCACCGCCGACAATGTGCTGGAAGGCTATGTCGTCACCTTCGACGACGTCACCGACCTAGTGTCGGCCCAACGCATGGCCGCCTGGGGCGACGTCGCGCGGCGCATCGCGCACGAGATCAAGAATCCCCTGACCCCGATACAACTGTCCGCCGAACGCGTCCGCCGCAAGTTCTCGCCCCTCGTGGGCGATCAGGCGGGCGAACTGTCGGAATACACCGATGTCATTATACGTCAAACCAATGACTTGCGCCGGATTGTTGACGAATTCTCGAAATTCGCACGCATGCCGGAACCGGAGCTGAAAAAATGTGACCTGACCCGATTGGTCAGGGATGCTATATTGCTTCAAAAATCGGCGATGGAAGGGACCGCTTTCGAGCAGTCCGGCGTCAAGGATCCGATTTACGGGGAATTTGACGAAACCATGATCATGCAGGCGTTGACCAATCTGGTTAAAAACGCCGGCGAGGCGACTGAAAGCTATGCCAAAGCCCATCCGGAAGAACATTACGTTCCGGAAATCCGGGTTCTGGTGGAACACAGCGACGGTACGACAAAGATCAGGATTCAGGACAACGGCATCGGATTGCCGGAACAACACCGGTCGCGGTTGTTCGAGCCATACGTGACGCATCGCGAGAGCGGAACGGGACTCGGGCTGTCGATCGTAAAGAAAATAGTGGAGGAGCACGGCGGAACGCTGGAACTGTTGGACGCACCGGTTTTCGGACGCGCCAAGCATGTCGGCGCAGAAGCCTGCATCACTCTGCCAAACACCAGCATAGAGCAAGCCACGCCCAAGAAAGTGGCAGTCTCGTAGATAAACAGGAGCAGATATGGGCGACATATTGATTGTAGACGATGAAAGGGACATCCGGCAGCTGATTTCGGATATCCTGATCGATGAAGGTTATTCCACGCGGCTGGCGGCAAATTCGGATCAGGCCTATGGCGCGATCAACGACGAGGCGCCGGATCTGGTGATTCTCGATATCTGGCTGAAAGAGAGCCAGCATGACGGGATCGACATCCTCAAGAACGTCCGGCGCAACAATCCCGACATTCCGATCGTGATCATTTCGGGCCACGGCAATATCGAGATCGCTGTCGCTGCGATCAAGCAGGGGGCCTATGACTTCATCGAGAAGCCGTTCAACATCGACCAGTTGATGGTCGTGATCGGGCGGGCGATGGAAACCTCGCGGTTGCGGCGTGAGAATGCCGCGCTGCGGGTTCGGGACACCTCGTCGACCGTGATGATCGGCGAGTCGGGGCCCTTCAAGAACCTGATCGGTCAGCTCGACAAGGTGACGCACAGCAACGGCCGCGTCATGCTGACCGGCCCCTCGGGCAGCGGCAAGGAGGTTGCCGCGCGCTATATCCACGCCCATTCCAACCGCTCGGGGTCGCCCTTCATCACGGTCAATTCGGCCTCTATCGCGCCCGACAAGATGGAGGATGTCCTGTTCGGCAGTTCCAGTCAGGAATGGGGACACGAGCCCGGCCTGCTGGAACAGGCGCATGGCGGCGTGCTGTTCTTTGACGAGATTGCCGACATGCCTCTGGGCACGCAGTCCAAGATCCTGCGCGTGCTGGTGGACCAGCAGTTCACCCGCGTCGGCGGCAATGACACGGTGCGGGTCGATGCCCGCGTGATTTCCGCCACCAACAAGAACCTGACGGCGGAGATCGCCGCCGGCCGGTTCCGCGAGGAACTGTACCACCGCCTGAATGTCGTGCCGATCTCGGTGCCGTCGCTGGAAGCCCGGCGTGACGACATCCCGAAACTGGCGGATTATTTCCTGGGCGAGGCGAACCGCTTACAGGGTTTGCCCCTGCGCACCCTGACTCAGGAGGCGGCGGCGCTGCTGCAAACCATGTCCTGGCCCGGAAACATCCGCCAGTTGCGCAACATGATGGAGCGCATCCTGATCCTCGGGTCGGACTCCGGCGAAATCACGGTCGAGGACCTGCCGAGCGCGGCCGGCGAGGGCGGCGCGGGCGACGGCACGTTCAGCGCGCAATTCGCCGCCATGCCGCTGCGCGAGGCGCGCGAGTTGTTCGAGCGCGAATACCTGATGGCCCAGATCAACCGCTTCGGCGGAAACATTTCCAAGACCGCGAATTTCGTCGGAATGGAGCGTTCCGCCTTGCACAGAAAGCTGAAAACCCTGAACGTGGTGACGACGAACAAGGCCGGCACCCGGATAGCGGAACTCGACGCGGTCGACATGGACTGACAATCGCAATTGACCACGGCTGGTGAATTTGCCACTTACTTGGATTGCGCGGGGGCAGACCCCCGACTGGGCAGGAGCCTGATATGAAGGTCATTATTTGCGGTGCGGGCCAGGTCGGTTGGCAGATTGCGCGCCATCTTTCCTCGGAAAAGAACGACGTGACGGTTGTCGACAACAACCCCGAACTGATCGCGCGGGCCACCGACACACTGGATGTCAGCGGGGTGACGGGGTTTGCGTCCTATCCGAACGTGCTGGAGCGCGCCGGCGCCAAGGATGCCGACATGATCATCGCGGCGACGTTCTCGGACGAGGTGAACATGGTGACCTGTCAGGTCGCCCATTCCGTGTTCTCGATCCCGCGCAAGATCGCCCGCCTGAGGGCGCAGCCATATCTCGACGTGATTTATTCCGATCTGTTCCAGCGCGAGCATCTGCCGATCGACGTTGTGATCTCGCCCGAGCAGGAAGTCGCGGATGACGCCTTGCAGCAGCTTGCATCGCCCTCGACCTTCGATACCGAGCCTTTCTTCAACGGCGGCGTGCACCTGATCGGTATTGTCGTCGAAGAAACCTGCGCGGTTCTGAACACCCCGCTGCGCCAATTGTCGGAGCTGTTTTCGACGCTGCGCGCCATTGTCGTCGGAATCCGCCGCGACGACCGCCTGTTCGTGCCGGCCTCAAGCGATGAATTGTTCCCCAATGACCAACTCTATATCTGCACGCACACCGACGACCTGAGCCGGACGCTGGAAATATTCGGCAAGAAATCCAAGAAGCAGGAACGCGTGATCATCGTCGGCGGCGGCAATGTCGGCCTGCGCGTGGCGCAGAAGCTGGAAAACCAGCAGCACCGCCTGCGCGCCAAGGTCATCGAGAAGAACCGCGCCGTGGCCGAACACGCCGCGGATTTGCTGGAGCGCACCGTGGTTCTGCACGGCGACGGGCTCGACATGAACCTGATGGAGGAAGCCAACCTCAAGAACGCCGATGCGCTGCTGGCGGTCACGGACGACGACAAGACCAACCTGCTGGCCTGCGCGCGGGCCAAGGCGGCCGGCTGTCCGATGGTCGTGGCGCTGATCAACGATCCGAGCCTGATGTCGCTGAAAGAGACGCTGGGCATCGACGCCTTCATCAATCCGCGCGCCACCACCGTTTCATCCATCCTGCGCCATATCCGCCACGGGCGGGTGCGCGCGGTCTATTCCATCGGCGACGCGGAGGCGGAGGTGATCGAGGCGCAGGTCATGTCGACCTCTCCGATCGCCGGAAAACGCATCCGCGATATCGAGTTCCCGTCCGGAACCCTGATCGGGGCCATCCGGAAAGGCGACCAGATTCTGCGGCCGGGCGGCAATACCAAGATCGACGAAGGCGATCTGGTCGTGGTTTTCGCCTTGTCGGAATTCATTCCCGAAGTCGAGCGCCTGTTCCAGGTCAACATCGAATTCTTCTGATGCTGGCCAGCTTCCTACGATCCCAGCCGTTGATCATCATCCTGATGGGGTTTTCCGCCGTTGCGATGTACGGCCCGATGATTGTGGCGGCATCGCAGGAAAACTGGCTGGATGCGCGGACATTTTTCTATCACGGGACTTTCTTCCTGATCCTGACCGGACTGCTTGGCATCCCGTTCCTGGGCCGGGCCAAACGCCGGTCCGCCATCGAGCACCTCGCGGCAATATTCTTCGCCTTTCTGGCCCTGCCGGCGATCATGGCTGTGCCGGTTCATACGCTGGTCGGCCAGTTGTCCTACCTGCACAGCTACTTTGAAATGCTCTCCAGTTTCACAACCACCGGCGCCAGCCTGATCGATGTCCCGGGGTCGGTATCGGACAGCATCCACTTCTGGCGGGGGCTGGTCGGATGGATGGGCGGCCTGATGATACTGGTCGTCGCGCTGGCCATTTTCGCGCCGCTGAACATCGGCGGCTTCGAGGTCTATTCGGTTTCGCACGGCACAGCGGTCGGCGGAGAGTTCATCATCAAGGCGGATATCGAGACGCGGATCGCAAAATTCACGCGGCAGATTCTGCCGGTCTATGTCTTTCTGACGGCCATTCTGGGCGTCGCGCTGGTCGTGGCGGGGGAACGGCCCCTGGTCGGCGCAATGCATGCAATGGCGGTTCTTTCGACCAGCGGCATATCTCCGGTGGGCGGAATACAGGGTGCGCAAGGCGGCCTGGTGATAGAATTTCTGATGTTCCTGTTCATGTTTTTCGCGGTTTCGCGGTTCACATTCCTGCAGGACAGGGACGGGCGCGGCTGGAAGAACTTCAAGAGCGACAAGGAAATCAATATCGCCCTGGTCTGCGTCGTGGCGATCCCCTTGCTGCTGTTCCTGCGCCACTGGACGGGCGCCTTCGTGGTGGATGCGGAACGCGACAGCGTCGCGGCCTTCGCCTCGCTCTGGGGGGGCGTTTTCACGGTCCTGTCGTTCCTCACGACGACCGGATTCGAGAGCCTGTCGTGGAATTCGTCGCGCTATTGGTCCGGTCTGGAAACGCCGGGTCTGATCTTCATCGCGCTGGCGGTGATGGGCGGCGGGGTTGCGACCACCGCGGGCGGGGTCAAGCTGCTGCGGATCTATGCGCTTTTCAAGCACGGATCGCGCGAGATGCAGAAACTGCGCTACCCCAATTCCGTCGGCGGTTCGGGCAAGAAAGCGCGTTCCCTGCGACGCGAGGGCGCCTATATCGCCTGGATATTCCTGATGCTGTTCACGCTGATTCTTGCGATCGTGATGCTGGCGCTGTCCGCAACCGGTCTGGCCTTCGAAAACAGCCTGACGCTGGCCGTGGCCGGCCTGTCGACAACCGGCCCTCTGCTGCACATCGCGAACGACGCGGGATTGAACTATTCCGACATTTCGGACCCCGCAAAAGTCATTCTGTGCGCGGCGATGATTCTGGGCCGGATGGAGGCTCTGGCCGTAATTGCCCTGCTGAATGCCAATTATTGGCGGGATTAACGCGATTTAAGACCGGAAATTATCAAATTAACACTCTTGGGTCTGGATAAACCGAATTTGCATCGCCATATTGGAGCCATAAAATCAAAATCCGCTGAAACAGCGGCAAAAAGAGGCTTTAAAAATGGCTGCCGATAAACAGAACCTTCAGGATGCTTTCCTGAACAATGTTCGAAAATCCAAAATTTCAGTGACAATCTTTCTTGTGAACGGGGTCAAACTCCAAGGCGTTATTACGTGGTTCGACAATTTCTGCGTCCTCCTGCGTCGGGACGGACAGTCCCAGCTTGTCTACAAGCACGCGATTTCAACCATCATGCCGTCCCAAGCCGTGGTTCTGTATGACGGCGAGGAAGAGTCGTAACCTGCTGATGCGCGCCTGCGTTATCCACCCCGAACTTGCGAAATCCGAAAAACGCCGACTGCCGGAGCATTCTCTGGCAGAGGCCGTATCCTTGGCGCATGCCCTCGATCTGGAGGTCTGCTTCGACGATGTGGTCAAGCTGCGGAAAGTCGATGTCGGTAAACTGTTCGGCAAGGGCAAGCTCGAAGAGATCGACGCGCGGATCAAGGCGGACGAGGTTGAACTGATGGTGATCGACGGGCCGGTGACGCCCGTGCAGCAGCGCAATCTGGAAAAACAACTCGATATCAAGGTGCTGGACCGGACCGGCCTGATCCTCGAGATTTTCGCGGACCGCGCCCGGACGCGCGAGGGTGTGTTGCAGGTGGACCTCGCGGCGCTGAACTATCAGAAATCGCGCCTTGTGCGCAGCTGGACCCACTTGGAGCGGCAACGCGGCGGGTTGAGCTTTGTCGGCGGCGCCGGTGAAACCCAGATCGAGGCCGACCGCCGCGCCATCGACGATGCCATCGTGCGGCTGAAGCGGCAACTGGAGAAGGTCGTCAAGACCCGCACCCTGCACCGCGACGCCCGCAAGAAGGTGCCTTATCCGATTGTCGCCCTCGTCGGTTACACCAACGCGGGAAAATCAACGATTTTCAATCACATCACCGGCGCGGACGTAATGGCGGAAGACATGCTCTTCGCCACGCTGGACCCGACAATGCGGGCCGTCAAGCTGCCGACGGGACGCGATATAATCCTGTCCGATACGGTGGGATTCATTTCCGACCTGCCGACGCAACTGGTCGCCGCCTTCCGCGCCACGCTGGAAGAGGTGCTGGACGCCGATCTGATCCTGCATGTCCGCGACATCGCACACCCTGACACCGAAGAGCAGTCCGAAGATGTCATGGCCATCCTGGACGATCTGGGTGTCACGAAAGAGAGCAAGCCCTTCATAGAGGTCTGGAACAAGATCGACATGCTGTCGCCCGAGGCCCGGACCAAGGTCCAGACCATCGCCGACCGCAGCCCCGAGATTGTCGCCACCTCCGCCACAAGCGGCGCCGGTATCGACATCCTGCTGCAAACCATCGACACGGCTTTGCAGGAACCGAAGATCACCGAAAAGATAAAGCTGGCGTTTTCCGAGGGCCGGCGACGCGCCTGGCTCTACGAACACAATGTCGTCGAAAAAGAGCGCCAGATCGACATCGGCTATGAACTGGTCGTCAACTGGACGGCGAAACAGGCAGCACAGTTCGAGAAATACCAGAGCTGACCTATCGTTCCGGCAGCAACCGGGTTGTGCCGACCGCGCCGCCGCGCGCCAGATCGACATCAAGCGACATCGGTATATATTCGCCGCGCCGCCAAAGTTCGGCCAGATCGTCATAGTGGCGTGACAGGAAATGCCCCGACTGGCCGGTCGAGATAATGAAGACCGAACTGTTCAGATCCGCGAAATCGACCACGGCGCGATAGACGGCGGCATGCACATTGGTGAACGGCTCCGCACCCGTTCCGCGCGCCACGCCCCGCATCAGGGTATTGTCGCCGCCGGAGGTCTGCTGCCTGATATTCATCAGCGAGCCCAGAAAGCGGACGTCGCCCAGAACCTCGTGCCGGTGTTCCGCCTGATGCGCCTGGCCCCAGCGCCAGCTTTCGATGCGGCTGCCGTATCGCTCGGTCAGTTGCAGGATCGCGGCGTCGAGCGAGACGGCCGCGATATCGTCGCAGCTTTCCGCCCGCGACGACTGTATGACGTCGCACCACTGCGCGGCGCCTTCTATGTTGCGGTAGACACGCTCGATGAATACCGGATCGGGGAGTGCGAACTTCGATGCCAGCGGCCCCAGATCGTCGGACACCAGATAGCTTTGCAGTTGCTGGAGCCACGCGGCATAGATCAGCGGTTCCGGCAGGTGCTCGCTCATCTCTCCGTTCCAGTTCGCCAGCAGGTCCAGCGCGATCTGGCGCTGGCGCAGCGGCGTTCCGGCGGGCGCGGGGTCGCTGACGAACCAGAGTTCCTTGGCGATCAGGGGCAAAAGCGACCGCGCCGTGTAGGATACCGTGTCGAGTTGCGCCTGAATGAAGCTTTCCCGGGTGTGGACCTCGCGCTCGTTCAACAGCTTTTCAAGCCGCTTGATCCGCTGCGTGTCACCCCATTTGTAGGAAACGTGATCCGGGAAGGCCGCGTCCGTGATCTTGTTGTTGGTATTGGCGACTATCCCGCTGTCCGGGTTGACGGCTCTGACATTCGCGGCAAACGGCTTCAGTCCGTTCCAGCGGTTCTGCGGCAGCCAGCCTTGGGACGGAATGCGGCCCTGACTGCTGTGCGTCGCATCGCGGTCCGGTATTCGGCCAAGCATGACCATCGCGATTGTATCCTTGTCGGCCAGCACGATGTTCTGTGACGGCGCCACGAATTTCGACGCGGCCTGCTGGGCGGCCTGGACGGTCTGTGCCGACATCAGGTCTATCGCTGCCGTCATCGACGTGTCGCGCGGCGCCAGCGCCGTCCAGGCGAGGCTGACGACATGGCCTTGCGGCGTGATCGTATCCAGTTCGAAATGCGACCCGGGGATTACCGGCCCGTTTTCCGTCCAGCGCAGCGTCAGGGTGCGGGTTGGCTTGTCCTTGATGGTCAGAAGGACCTTTCTTTCGCGGAACGGCTTGAAGCCGTCCGGCGTGCGGTAGCGGTTGCTGTCTTCCGGATCGAGCTGCTCGATATAGAGGTCCTGATCGTCGAGATAGGAAGAGGTCAGGCCCCAGGCCAGGGTCTCGCCGCGGCCGACGAACACCGCCGGAATGCCGGGCAGGGTGCCGCCGATCACGCCGCCGGCGCTCAGTTCCAGTCGCGCCAGCATGAACGGGCCGGGGGCGGTCAGGCCGAGATGCGGATCGTTGCCCAGCAGAGGTGCGCCGGTGGCGGAGCGTTTGGCGGAGACCGCGAAAGCGTTGGAGGCTCCGGCCAGCCCCGGCGCGCCGACCGGCATGAACGGACTGACTTCGGCCGACGCTGTCTTGACGAACGGCTTCACGGTCGGAAACAGCGACGAATACTCCGGAAACGCCAGAAATCCGGAGTTCGGGGAATCGGGCAGGATATCGCGGGTCTTGCCGTTGCCGACGGCCAGAGAAACCTGCGCCCGCGTCACCTCTGCCCGCAACTGTTCGCTGAGCCGCAGCCCCATCAGTTTGAGGATCGCGATACTGTCGGCGGGTGTCCATGGCGCAAGTTCCGGCGTGAACAGAAAGAACTCCGGCGCGCCACGGCCCATCGCATCCGCATTGATCGTCTTCAGCCAGGCGTTGACGCCATCCGAGTAGGCCAGCAGCGCCGCCTGCGTGGCGGGCGACTGATCGTCCACGGCCTCGATCGCCAGATTGTAGATATCCATTCTGCGAATGAAATCATCGACCTGCACGGTCTTTTCGCCGAACAACTCCGACAGGCGGCCCTGCGCCGTCCTGCGCGCCATCATCATCTGCCACAGCCGGTCCTGCGCATGGGCGAAACCAAGACCGAAATAGACGTCGGTATCGCTCTGACCCAGAATATGCGGCACGTTATGAACGTCGCGCACGATCTCCACCGGCTGGGACAGGTCGGCAAAGCTGTAGGTTTTCGAATAATCCGGAAGCGATCCGGCGGCGAAATAATAGGCCAGAAAGGCGGCAAGAACGACAATGCCGGTCAGGGCGACGATCAGGCCCATTAACCAGCGGAATATTGTCGCCATTGCACTCTCCCATGTTGACGGGATTTCCATAGCAGTCCATGTGTTGGGTGACAACGACATGAACAGGTAAAAGGGCCAAGCAATGACAAAAACCGCATTTATCGGACTGGGCGTCATGGGATACCCGATGGCAGGTCACCTGCAATCCAAGGGCCATGAGGTCACCGTCTACAACCGCACCTCCGCCAAGGCCGAGGCCTGGGTAAAGCAGTACGGCGGCGCAATGGCCGAAACGCCCGCCAAGGCGGCCGAGGGGGCGGATATCGTGTTTTGCTGCGTCGGCAACGACGACGATCTGCGCCACGTCACGATCGGCAAGGACGGCGCGTTTCAGTCCATGAAAAAGGGCGCGGTCTTTGTCGACCATACGACCGCCTCTGCCAAGGTCGCGCGCGAACTGTCCGCAGTTGCCGCCGAACAGGGCTTCGGTTTCATCGACGCGCCGGTTTCCGGCGGGCAGGCGGGCGCCGAAAACGGTGTCCTGACCGTCATGTGCGGCGGCGATCCGGCCGACTACGCCAAGGTCGAGGACGAGATCATGTGCTACGCGCAGGCGTCCCGCCTGATGGGGCCATCCGGATCGGGCCAACTGACCAAGATGGTCAACCAGATATGTATCGCCGGACTGGTGCAGGGACTGGCCGAGGGGCTGGCATTCGCGCAGGCCGCCGGTCTGGACGGCAAGGCCGTGGTCGACGTGATTTCGAAGGGCGCTGCCGGAAGCTGGCAGATGTCCAACCGCGGCCATACCATGCTGGACGACAAGTTCGATTTCGGCTTTGCCGTGGACTGGATGCGCAAGGATCTGGGCATCTGCCTGGACGAAGCCGCCGAAAACGGCGCGCAGCTGGACGTGACGCGGATCGTCGACGGGTATTACGAGGAAATCCAGGAAATGGGCGGCGGGCGCTGGGATACGTCCAGCCTGATCCGGCGATTGCACAAAGACGGGTAGGGGACTTTTCCCGCTGGTCCGAATCCGCTAGAGAGCCTTTAGACAACGCAGGAGTGCCGCATGTCCGTAACCTTCGATCCGACCCGCCCGCTGAAAATCGCGCCTTCGATCCTTTCGGCGGATTTCGCCCGGCTGGGCGAAGAGATCACCGCCGTCGAGGCGCAGGGCGCGGACTGGATCCATGTCGATCCGATGGACGGGCATTTCGTGCCGAACCTGACGATCGGTCCGAACGTGGTTGCCGCGATCCGACCCTATGTCAAAACCGTCATGGATGTGCATCTGATGATCGCGCCCGCAGATCCGTATCTGGAGGCCTTCGCCAAGGCCGGGTCGGACATACTGACGGTCCATGCGGAGGCTGGCCCGCATCTGGACCGGTCGCTGCAGGCGATCCGCGGCTTCGGCTGCAAGGCGGGTGTGGCGATCAACATCAGCACGCCGCTTTCGGTGATCGAATACTGCCTCGACAAGATCGACCTGATCCTGGTGATGACCATCAATCCGGGTTTCGGCGGACAGAAGTTCACGCATTCCATCGTGGACAAGATCGCCGCCGCGCGGGACATGATCGGCGACCGCCCGATCTGGCTGGAAGTTGACGGCGGGATCGACCCGACCACAGCGCCCCTTTGCCGTCAGGCAGGGGCCGACGTAATGGTCGCCGGATCGGCGGTTTTCAAGGGCGGGACGCCAGAGGATTACGGAAAGAACATGACCGCAATCCGCATTTCCTGCGAATAACTACCTGATAATACGAGAGTATTTCGAACCCTCGATCGACGCGCCGGCCAGCAGGCCTTTCTGTCCGAAGACCACGGCAAAGACATCGTCCTTGTAGGTGTTGGTGTCGATCGCGGCGGTCTCGCCTTTTTCGATCACGGTATATTCCAGATCCGCGCCGAGCGTCCAGCCGTCACGCTGACGGAATTTGCCAAGGCGGTCCTTGGACATGAAGAACAGGACCGAAGACATCTGCTGCAATCCGATCTGGAAGCCGAAGGATGCGGCGGCGACGGAATAATAGTCGACCGGAGCACCACCGATAACAAGCGCGCCCTCGCCATAGGCGCCGCCGACCATCAGGCCGCCCTTGGTGATGCGCGGGATGACCAGCATGCCTGCGGCATTCTGGGCGAGGCTTTGCGTGAACGGCAATTGCACCTGCATTTCCGCGAGCTTAGTGACGATTGCGTTGTCTATGCTGGCGCGGCTGCGGGCGAAGGTCGGGGTGGCCAGCGCCGTCGCACAGGCGCCGGTAGCAACCAAAAGGCCGCGGCGAGTCAAATTATCCATGGGGTACTCCTGTAAAGTATACTGCCATTTTCTCGGTCTGATGCCGATTTCCTAGATATTTTAGGGCAAAAACCGTTTGTTGTCACTCTAATACGGCCACAAGAGCGGAACTTCGCCGTTGAGCCGTCCGTCTAGACGAAAGTCTCGATTTTCCCAGCGACTTCAAGCGCGTAATAGCTCAAAATGCCATCACAACCCGCGCGTTTGAAGCCCAGCAGGCTTTCCATCATCGCGCGGTCGCGATCGATCCAGCCGTTCTGTCCCGCAGCCTCGATCATCGCGTATTCGCCCGAGACCTGATAGGCGAAAGTCGGCACCGCGAACGTGTCCTTGACCCTGCGGCACATGTCCAGATAGGGCATGCCCGGCTTGACCATGACCATATCGGCGCCTTCCTCCAGATCGCGGGCGACCATGCGCAGAGCCTCGTCGCTGTTTGCCGGATCGATCTGATAGGTCGCCTTGTCGCCGGTCAGCGCGCCGCCGGAACCGACGGCGTCGCGGAACGGGCCATAGAAGGCAGAAGCGAATTTCGACGAATATGCCATGATGGCGACGTTCTGAAAATCGTGCTGTTCCAATGCGTTGCGGATGATAGCTATCCTTCCGTCCATCATGTCGGACGGGCCGAGTATGTCGGCGCCGGCTTCGGCCTGCACCAGCGCCTGTTTCTCGAGCACCAGCAGCGTTTCGTCGTTCAGGATCACTCCGTCACGGACCAGGCCGTCGTGCCCGTCAGAGTTGTACGGATCGAGGGCCACGTCGAGCATGACGCCGATATCGGGCACCGCCGCCTTGATCGCGCGGGTGGCGCGGTTGACGAGGTTTTCGGGATTGAACGCCTCGGCCGCGTCGGGCGTCTTCACGGACGGATCGGTATAAGGGAACAGGGCCACGACCGGAATTCCGGCATCCGAGGCCCGCATCGCCGCCTCGACCGCCTTGTCGACCGAAAACCGGTTCACGCCGGGCATCGATTTGACGGGCTCGATCACGCCTTCGCCGTCGCGCACGAAGATCGGCCAGATCAGGTCGCTGACCGATAACTGGTTTTCGCGGACCAAGTCGCGCATCCAGTCGGACTGGCGCAGGCGGCGCGGGCGGGAAATCGGAAACGGGGCGCTTTTATAGATCATCGGGCTTACATTGTTGCTGGCGTTGTCGTCGCTCTGCCCAAGTTTTCACTGACATTCAACAAAAAAGCTATATTTTTTAGAGAATTGTTGTGTAGAATCGTTCGAAAGGGGTTCGAATTACCAATGACCCAGGAAATATTTATCGAGCTGTTCCGGACAAAAAGTTTCGACAATATCTGGTACTGGTTGCTGCTCGCCGTTTCATGGTCGCTGGTGACTCACTGGACGATGGGCGTCGGAAACCAGGATGCGCGCGAGGCCCGGGACAAGGGCGGCAAGTACCTCTCCAACTTCGAAACTCTCGTGGGCATCTATTGCGACCGCACGCGGGAGGGCGTCGAAAAATACGGGCCTTCTGTCGTTCTGGTCATGACTTTTGTCTTGGCCATGTTCGCGACGCTCGGTTTCTGGTTCTGGATACTGTTTGCGCAGGCGATGTTCCTGCTGTTGTTTCCCCTGTGCCTGACGGTATTGGCGTCGGTCTTCTTTGCCAACCGGCAAGTGCGCAATCCTTTGGCGGGTCAGGAGCTGATCAAACGCTACCGCAGATTGCGGCTGCTGAAACAGACAATCGGCGTATTCGCGATTTGCACGACCAGTTTTTGGGGCGCTATCGTCACGTTCCGCATGCCTGCGATCTGATGGTGGTTCTTGATCCCGCCGCATTGCTGGGCTACGTGCAGGCGAATGACTACACCGGCTGATCAGGACAGGGATATTATCGTAGGCGGCGCGCCCGAGGGCTTCGACGCGCGCCTGCTGGCGAACCATGTCGCAAAACACGGCCATGCGGTGATGCATATCGCGCGCGACGATGCCCGGCTGGACCATACGCGGCGCGCGCTGGCCTTTTTCGCGCCCGAGCTTCCGGTTTTCGAATTTCCGGCATGGGACTGTCTTCCCTATGACCGGATTTCGCCCAACGCCGGCGTTTCGGCGGCGCGCATGGCGACGCTGGCTGCGCTGGCCGGCGGTTTCGACAAACCCTATGTCCTGCTGACCACCGTCCATGCCGCCATGCAATATGTCCCGGCCCGGTCGGTCCTGAAGGATGCCTCTTTCGTGGCGACGGTCGGTCAAAGGATCGATGAGTCGCGGCTGCGGGCCTATTTCGCCAAGATGGGGTTCCAGAAAGCGCCCTCTGTGACCGAGCCGGGCGATTACGCCATCCGTGGCGGGCTGATCGACGTCTATCCGCCGGGCGAGGCCGGACCGGTCCGTCTGGACCTGTTCGGCGACGTGCTGGACGGCGCGCGGCGGTTCGATCCTGAATCCCAGAAAACGGTCGAGAAACTCAAGCGGGTCGAGTTCGCGCCGGTGTCCGAGGTGATCCTCGACGAGGCCGCGATCCAGCGGTTCCGGCAGAATTACCGGCAGGAGTTCGGCGCGGCTGGGTCCGACGATCCGCTGTATGAAAGCGTGTCGGCTGGCCGCAAGTATCAGGGCGTCGAACACTGGACGCCGTTTTTCCACGAAACGCTGGAAACGCTGTTCGACTATGTGCCCGGCGTGACGGCGTTTTTCGACGAACGCTACGACCATGTCCTGCGCGCGCGGTGGGAGAGTATTCTGGACCAGTATGACGCGCGCAAACAGGCGCTTCAGAACAAGTCGCGGCTGGACAGTGTCTACAAGCCCTGCGCGCCCGAAAAGCTGTATCTGGACGAGGAAAAGTTCGCTGCCGCCACCAGGGGCAGGGAGCGCCGCCGCCTGTCGATCCTGCCGCAGGGGCAGGGGCCGGGGGTGCTGGATGCGGGCGGCCGGATCGGGCGCAATTTCGCGCCCGAGCGCCAGCAGGAACAGATCAGCCTGTTCGGCGCGCTGGCGCAGCATATCGCGGACAAGCGCAAGACCAGCCATGTCGTGATCGCGTCCTTTTCCGAAGGCGCGCGCGAACGTCTGGGCGGTTTGCTGAAGGATCAGGAAGTCTCCGGCGCGACGCTGATCCCGAATTTCAGGAAGGCCAATGACGCCAAGGGCGGACTGTCGCTGGCGGTCTGGGAGCTTGAACACGGGTTCGAAGCGCCGGGCCTGACGGTGATTTCAGAACAGGACGTTCTGGGCGACCGGCTGATCCGGTCGCCGGGCAAGCGCCGCAAGGCCGAGAACTTCCTGACTGAGGCCACAAGCCTTTCGGCCGGCGATCTGGTTGTCCACGTCGATCACGGCATCGGCCGGTTCAAGGGGCTGGAGACGGTGACGGCGGCGGGCGCGCCGCATGACTGCGTGCTGCTGGAATACGCGAACAACGACAGGCTGTACCTGCCGGTCGAGAATATCGAATTGCTCAGCCGTTACGGCCACGAAGAGGGCCTGCTGGACCGTCTGGGCGGCGGCGCGTGGCAGGCCAAGAAAGCCAAGCTGAAAGAGCGTATCCGCGAGATCGCCGAAAAGCTGATCCGCATCGCCGCCGAACGCGCCCTGCGGTCTGCCGATGTGCTGGAGCCGCCGCATGACGCTTACGAAAAGTTCTGCGCGCGGTTTCCATATACCGAAACCGACGACCAGTTGAACGCCATCGAGGATGTGCTGTCCGACATGGCGTCGGGACGTCCCATGGACCGGCTGATCTGCGGCGACGTGGGCTTCGGCAAGACCGAGGTCGCCCTGCGCGCGGCCTTTGCGGCGGCGGCCAGCGGCACCCAGGTCGCGGTGATCGCGCCGACGACCCTGCTGGCGCGCCAGCATTTCAAATCCTTCGAGGAACGCTTCCGCGGCACCGGGTTCCGTGTGCGGCAATTGTCGCGGTTCGTTTCCGCAAAAGACGCACAGGCGACGCGCGACGGCTTGCGCGACGGGTCAATCGAGATCGTGGTCGGCACCCATGCCCTGCTGGCCAAGGGCATCAAGTTCGCGAAACTCGGGTTGCTGGTGATCGACGAGGAACAGCGCTTCGGTGTCGGCCACAAGGAACGCCTGAAACAGCTGCGCTCCGACGTGCATGTGCTGACGCTGTCGGCCACACCGATCCCGCGCACGCTGCAAATGGCGCTGTCGGGGGTGCGGGAACTGTCGCTGATCGGGACGCCTCCGGTGGACCGCCTGACGATCCGCACCTATGTCAGCGAATTCGACACGGTGACGATCCGCGAAGCGCTGCTGCGCGAACACTATCGCGGCGGGCAAAGCTTCTATGTCGTGCCGCGCGTGTCCGATATAGCCGAGATCGAGGATTTCCTGAAAACACAGGTCCCCGAGGTGACCTGTGTCGTCGCCCACGGCCAACTGGCGGCGGGCGATCTGGACAAGCGCATGAACGCTTTTTACGACGGCAAGTTCGACGTGCTGCTGGCCACGACAATCGTCGAAAGCGGACTGGACATTCCGACCGCCAACACCATGATCATCCACCGCGCCGACATGTTCGGGCTGGCGCAGCTGTACCAGATACGCGGACGGGTAGGGCGGTCCAA
>JBFIHV010000012.1:0-17203 GCA_041601595.1 Amylibacter sp.
ATGAACTTCCATGCTGCTTCTTTCACGTCGGAATCCGCGAACAGCATCAGCGTGTCGGTCACCCCGTAGGTTGCCTTGGCGCGTTTCTCGGGGAACTGCATGACCTTGTAGTTGAGGTCCGGGGCTTCGGCCTGGATTTGCGGGATCAGCATCGGGAAGGTAAAGACCATACCGACCTTGCCCTGCTTGAACAGGTTGAACAGGGATTCACGGCTGTAGTTCGTCGGCGACGGTTGCGTCAGGCCCTCGTCCAGCATCTTCTTGTAGAACGTGGCCGCTTCTATCGCTTCCGGCGAACTCAGACCCGAGGTTCCGTCCTCGTTCAGAATGTTGCCGCCGAAAGTCCAGAGCGCATAGTAGAAGTACGCATCGGTTTCGATCTCTTTACCCTGCAGGCCCATTGCGTAGGAATCGGGCAGCGCGGAAATCTTCTTGGCTGCTTCATACAGTTCTTCCCAGGTTGTCGGAGGCGTGGCGCCAGCTTGCTCGAACATGTCCATGTTGACCAACATAGCCCTTGCCGAAGCAGCTACCGGCAGACCCATGATCTTGCCGTCGATCTGTGACGGCGCCATGAACGTGTCGATGAAAGTCGACTTGAATTCCGGTGTCAGGTAGGCGTCTACAGGCTCTGCAATGCCCTGCTCGGCAAAATCCAGAAGCCAGCGTGTACCGATAATCGAGATATCCGGCGATGCGCCGCCGGCGATGTCCGTCGTCAGGCGCTGCAGAAGGCTGTCCCATGGGACCACCTCGATATTGATGTCGATGTCCGGATTCTGCGCTTCGAATGCGGCAGCGACTTCTTCAAAGAATGGCCCGGTCTTCGAGCTGTATTCGGCAACGGTAAAGTCCACCGTTGTTGCCGCCAGAACCGCGGCCGGCCCAGCAATCATGCTGGCGGCCAGCGCCGAAGCGGCAAGGTTAAATCTTGTTCTGCGTGTCATAGGTCAGGTCTCCGCTGTTGAGCATTCCCTTCGGGTCGCACTGCGATCAAGGACTGCTTTCAATTTGACAAAAATACTGTGCGGTGAATCCTGAAGCTTTAGAAATAGAATTATAGCATCGTGATATGTCTTAATTCTATGTCTTCTGTTACTTGCAGACGCAGATATCCAACCCGGAAAACCGGGCTGGACAGACCTTTGGCAGCGGCGCTGAAACCGGTCAGTTATTGCGCCAGGTATAGACCGGCTCGTAACCGAGAATGCGGCGCGCCTTCTCGATCGACAACAGGGTCTCATGCGTCCCGAGCGAACCTTTCACCGGCACTTCTGGATAGACTTCCGCCATCAGTTCGGCACTGGATTTCCGCATTACGGTGTCGGCATTCGCGATGATGAAATTCTCCGCGCCGACAAGGTCCACATGCAGGGACTTACGCACCGCCTGCGCACAATCACGGGCGTCGATATAACCCCAGAGGTTCCATTCACGGAAGTTCAGGTCATCCTGCCAACCGGCGAATTTTTCGTAGTCCCCGATTTCCATCACGTTCGACAGGCGCAACCCGATAAAGGTCGTATCCGGGTTCCAGCGCTGCATCTGGCGGGCCATTTCCTCGCCCAGATCCTTGGACAGCGAATAAGCGCTTTCCGGACGCATCGGATGCTCCTCATCGACCGGCGCATAGGCCGGCGGGTTGCCGGGGCTGAACGGCAGGCCGAGCGTGGTTTCGCTCGAGGCCCAGACGATCCGCTTGATGCCGACCCGCAGGGCCGCGTCGAAAACATTGTACGTCGAGACCATGTTGTTACGAAACGTGACGTCCTCGGGCATCAGGTCCGGCGCAGGTATCGCCGCGAAATGCACCACGGCGTCGGGCGTGCTGAACTGACGGAACGGATGGTCCTTGCCGCCCGTCCACTGCAACGCGTCCATCACCTGACCGCGATCATTCAGATCGACCTTGTAAAACGGACAAACCGGATCTGCCGGCGGCTGAATGTCGATATTCAGCACGCTGTAGCCTTCTTCCACCAGATGCCGGCAAACGGCCCGACCTGCCTTGCCGCTTCCGCCTGTAACTACAATATTCTTCATTCCCGGTTCTCCTGTCATCTGGACACCTGCCGCCGGAAGGCATCTGTCCGCCTCCGGTCCTTCGGACGCCATGTTCTTCGAACATTGTAAGCCGTTGCGGCCGAATATGCCGAATGCCAATTTTCAATTCTGCGATGCGTTCTCGGCATTGGCCCTGTTCCGGTCCGGTCCGCTAGACTTGTCTGGAAACTCGAACCCGGTTCACAGCATATGTCGTCAGAGCATCCATACCACAGGGCCGAAGCAAAGGCTTGCCCCGCGAATATCATGGCGATACCGGCATGAAAAAGCGGATGATGTATGTATACCCGTGGGATCTTTCCGAAGAAGGCGCGGCCCGTGTCACGGACAACCTCCGATCGGCCGGTCTGAACGCGATCTCGCTCGCGGCCAGCTACCACTCGGGCAAATTTCTCCGCCCGCATGCGCCGAGGCGAAAGGTCTATTTTCCCGAAGGTGGCACTGTCTACTTCAAGCCGGATGCCGCGCGTTATCGCCGGTTGCGGCCGCAACTTGCCCGGGCGGCGGAGACCTATGATGCCTTTCGGGAAATCGAACGCCATGCCCCCGACTTTCCGGTCACGGCATGGACCGTGGGGCTGCACAACACGCGACTGGGATATGACGCGCCGGAGTTCACCGCCAAGAACGCTTACGGCGATCCGCTTCTGAATTCCCTCTGCCCCGCGCAGCCCGAGGTGCGCCACTATCTGACAGCGCTGTGCTCGGACGCCGCGGCACAGCCCGCCGTCACCGAGATCGCGCTGGAGACGCCGGGCTGGCAAGCGTTCCGCCACGGCCATCACCACGAATTCGAGCTGATCGAACTGCCGAAGCGCGTCGAGATCTTGCTCGGCATGTGTTTCTGCGACGCCTGCCGGGCCGGAGCGGCGGCCGATGGAGTCGATGCAGACGGGCTGGCCAGAAACACCGTCGCAGAGCTGGACAGGTTCTTCGCCATCGGCGATCTGCCTGTCACCGCCCCGGAATCCGATCCTGACTGGACGGCATTCCTCTTGTGGCGCGCGAAAACAGTCGCGGCGCTGGTTGCGGAAATCCGGGCCGAACTGCCGCGTGAAACGGGCCTTGCAGTCATTCCCACGGTCCAGACACCGAATGAACTCTGCTGGATCGAGGGCAGCGACCTGAAGTATCTGACGCAGGCCGCGGACCGTCTGGAGGTTCCCGCCTATCAATGCGGTCCCGCCGCAATTCAGGCCGACGCAGCACGGGTCCGCGCCGACGCCGGGCCGGACGCCGATATCGGCTTCATTCTTCGGCCCACCTACCCTTGCCTGACCGATGCCGACCAGCTGGCGCGGACCGTCCGGGGGCTTCGGGAACTCCGGCCCACCTCGCTTTCATTTTACAACTACGGCCACATGCGCCTGGAATCCCTGGACTGGATCCGGGGCGCGCTGGCCTGACTGCAACAAAGGAACCAGTTCATGCCAAACCATCAAGGAACAATTGCCCTGGTCACCGGCTCCGGGCACGGAATCGGCCGTGCCATCGCGCAGAAGCTCGCCAGCGAAGGCGCGGCCGTCTGTGTTCTGGATATAGACGCCGGCAAGGCCAAGGAAACCACCGCCCTTCTGGAGGCCGATGGCCATCGTGCGCATTGCGTTGTTGCCGACATCACCGACTTCGAGGCCGTCCGCGACGTCATCGACAACGCGACCGGGGCCCTGGGCGAGATCAACCTGCTGGTCAACAATGCGGGCTTCGCGGAAGCGGGCGATCTGGAGGGAATTCCCCTTGATCTCTGGCACCGTGAAATAGATATCAACCTGAACGGCCCCTACCACTGCCTGCGCGCCCTGTTGCCGCGGATGAAAGAACGGGGTCAGGGCACAATCGTCAACATCTCGTCCGTCAACGGCGTCCGGTACTTCGGAAATCCGGCCTACAGCGCGGCAAAAGCCGCGGTTATCAACATGACGCAGTCCGTGGCCTCTGAATACGGGAAATTCGGAATTCGCTGCAATGCGGTGCTGCCGGGATCAGTCAAGACCGACAACATCACCTGGACCTTGCGCCAGGAGAAGGACCCGGAAATCTTCAAAAAGCTGGCACGCTGGTATCCGCTCGGACGCGTTGCGGAACCGGAAGACGTCGCAAAGGCCGTATCTTTCCTCGCCTCGGATGATGCATGTTACATTTCCGGCGTGGCTTTGCCTGTGGACGGCGGCCTTCTGGCGGGGATGAACGTGATGATCGACGAATTCATTCTGGAACCCAAAGGCTGATCGGAACGGGGAGCGGCTCACAAGTAGTGCAGGACCTCATCTGACATCCACTGCCCATAGTTTTCCGCGTGGCGCCGTCTAATGTGATGCTGTATTCTTCACTTTCCAACGCGCCTTCGCCACTAGCACAAAAAGGAAGACAAAACGCCAATCCCCGCTTGACGGGGCAAGGGACTGCGCCTAAAACCGCCGCTACATCGGGGCTTTGTTCCGATGGTCAGTAGGCGGTTGTAGCTCAGCCGGTTAGAGTGCCGGCCTGTCACGCCGGAGGTCGCGGGTTCGAGCCCCGTCAACCGCGCCACTGATCCCGAGAAGGCGTTCCCGCAGCACGCGGTTGTAGCTCAGTTGGTTAGAGTGCCGGCCTGTCACGCCGGAGGTCGCGGGTTCGAGCCCCGTCAACCGCGCCACTTCTCAGGATTTCCGCCCGATCAGATGAACAGACCCATCGTCCGCGCAATCAGCGCAGGCGTGTCGTTGCCCTCGATTTCCACCGTCACATCGCATTCCACCAGATACTGCCCCGCGCGACGCTCGGTGACCTTTTGCAGTTTCACCACCGCCCGCACCCTCGAACCGGCCGGTACCGGATGCAGAAACCGCACACGGTTCAGTCCATAGTTGATCTGGGTGCTGAACCCCTCGGGTTTCGGCAGGACCTGACCGACCATTTGGCTCAGCAGTGACAGGGTCAGATAGCCGTGCGCGACCGTTCTCCCGAACGGCGATTCCCTTGCCGCGCGTTCCGGGTCCACATGAATGTACTGGCGGTCACCGGTCACACCGGCAAAGGCGTCGATCCGCGCCTGATCTATCGTGAGCCAGTCGCTGGCACCCAATTCAGTGCCGATCCTGTCTCGGAGTTCGGAAATCTTCATGCTGTCCTTGCCCATCCGGCGGTCGACCCGCTGCCTTGGGCATTATTCTCGGCAAAATCACCGGCTGCAAGCGTTGAATTCCGCCATGGGAGTGGCCGTTCCGGCGACCGCCCTGAATTTTATTTAATTTTGATTGACCTGCATCAAAGCGCCCATGAACCTGACGTGCTTCCTAATAAGAACCGTACATGGTTCTGAAAATGGGAGGTGACGGTTATGAGTAACAAGTTTTTTCCAGTAATTGCTGCCCTCGGAATGGGCGTGGCATCATTGTCGCAGGTACAGGCGGCAGAGCTGAGCATGGGCGAGTTCGAATACCAGAACAGCTGCGCAACCTGCCACGGCGTGTCGGGCAAGGGCGATGGTCCGGCTGCCCAGTTCTTTCTGGGCGGCGTTGCACCGGATCTGACCGTTCTGCAAAAAAACAACGGCGGCGTTTTTCCGGTTACGCAGATCTACGACATTATCGAAGGCCGCCGGGACACGATGATGCCGAGCCATGGAACGCGTGATATGCCCATGTGGGGTCAGCGCTATATGCGGCGGGCCGACGAGGGGTCGGGTTTCGATCCTCTGACGGAAGAGCAGAAAGGCATCTACGCCAGAACGCGTATCCTGTCGCTGATCGAGTATCTGTCCACCATTCAGGCCGAGTGATCCGGAAGCGGCACCGAAGGAAAAAGGCAGATGCGTGCTCATAGGAGACATCGGTCTTCCGCCAGGCCGTGGTATCCGGCCCTGCAAGCGTGTCCCGCGTGCAGGCAAGAAGGCTTCGGGGGTTGCTTGAGACTTGATCCCGACGGGAGGATTTGTCGGTTCAAAGAGGTTTTTCGGGTGTGATTGTCAACCAATTGGGAGGTGGAGTTATGACTAAAGAGTTCAAGGCAGTTCTTGCTGCGTTCGGGGTCTGTGCGTTGTCGCTGTCGCAAGCGCACGCCCAGTCGAATGGCCTGGGGCAGTACGAATACGAAAACAGCTGCGCCGCATGTCACGGCGCATCAGGCACGGGGGGCGGACCTTCGGCGCAGTTTCTGTCAGGCGGCGTCGCGCCTGATCTGACCGTTCTTCAGAAGAACAACGGTGGGGTTTTTCCGGCAGAACGCATTTACGGCATTATTGACGGCAGTGGAGAAACAAGAAGTCTGATCCACGGCACAAGCGAAATGCCGATGTGGGGCGACCGGTATATGCAAGAGACAGAAGACATGCAGGGCGGAGATCCGCTTACGCCTGAAGAGCGGCAGGAATATGTCAGGGCGAAGATCGAGGCGCTGATCGGATATCTGTCCACGATGCAGACAGAGTAGAGCCCGGAAACCCCGTCGCAGCGTTTCTAATTGGTCTGTCCGGCCTGTCAGGACGCCTGCCGTCTCGGTGTCAAAGCTGTTCCGCCCGGTCCCGCCACAGGGCGGAACATCGGAAGGCTCGAGGACAGACACAGTTTGGCGAATGTCGGGAATATCTCGAATTGGCACACGGTTGCTGTGACCGGGCCGGGAAATGTGGCGGAGGGAACGGACCGGTGCTGTTTGTGTGGACAGCTCCCGTTTTGCAGGGATTGATCCGAGACTTTGACGATCTTTTCGGGAAGCGGTCATTTGTCCGGCCTGTTCGCGCGGGGCTTGCAACCTCTGGCCTGATGTGCCGAAGGTCAGCGCTGCGAATTCCGAGGACCTGTTGTTCCCCATCGGCCTGTTTCCTGGCCCTCTGCGTTGCCAAGGCGCTTCATCGCAGCATCATAAGGTCGAAGCCGGTCGGCAGTAGTGACTTTCGGGAATCCTGGTAGCGCATTGATTTATTTAGGTATTTCAAAGCTGCCTTGCGATCCCGCTGCTTCGTGGCATAGCTTTCCCGCGCCTCGCCTTCGTGATCAAGGGCCCGCCGGAAGTCGTGCCTCCCGCCATTGATTGGCACAAAACCCTCATCCAGATGCCAGCGCCAATTCGCGCAGACCCGCAGTTCCAAGATGCATTTTCGGCGTGTTTCCCTTGTGAAATCCGGGCTAGATATATTCGGCCAGTAACTGAGCCGACAATCAATTCTATGATGAACGCCGCCTCTTGATTGCCAGACTGTTCGCGGCACACCAGCCAATCTTAATTATCGGAGCTTCCAGTCGAAGCGATAATACCTTTAGATACCTTTAGATACCTTTGATCCATTTGAAACGGTATCCGTCCTCACGCCCTGTTCTTGGATTATATGCTATAGTAGCCTTGAGGTCGCCGCTTTCCAATGCGCAAAAAGGTATCATAACGGTATCGTATGAATACTCCTCGGGAAAAACTGGCAAATGGCGGCTATGGCGCTCAGATCACCGCCCCGCAGCTTTGGTCGGATGCGCACCACGTATGTCGGCAGGTGCCGGCATGAATATCCAGGAATTCCTCGACCCCGCACTTTGGCTGTCAACGATGGCAGGGCCGCGATATATCCAGCTTCGCAAACGCATTTCCCAAGCGGTCGAGCTGGGCATCCTGAAACCCGGCAGTCCGCTGCCGCCAGAACGTGAAATCGCCGGACTGACCGATCTTTCCAGGGTCACGGCGCAAAGGTATTCAGGAGTTGGTTGCCGACGGCCTGCGTCCGGTGCGGGCCCTGCGAAAGATATCAGCTGTCAATCTTCGCGAGGCCGACGCGGAACTGCTGCAGACCGCGCCCGGCCAAGCCGGCCTGAAAATCGAGCGCACATCCTATCTTGCAGGCGGTCGCACCGCCGAATTCACTCAATCCATCTATCGCGGTGACGCTTACAATTTTGTGGCGGAACTGCGCGTTGCAGAGGAATAATTCTCCAAATGACCAAGACATTCGTCACGTCGGCGGTTTCCGCAATATGGCTGCTGGCGGAATGGACGGGTGACGCCGAATTGCTGCCGGCAATCAAAGGGTTGCCGGAAATACTGGAACAGGCTGTTCAAGAGTCCTGGCCCGGTTTCGCCACGGCGTTCGAGTCGCAGACATCGCTTTATTGCCTGGGACGCGGACCCGCATATGCCATTTCAAACGAGGCGGCTCTGAAATTCAAGGAGACCTGTCAACTGCACGCCGAGTCATATTCTTTCGCCGAAGTGATGCATGGCCCGGTTTCGATTATCGACCAAGGCTTTCCCGTCATCACCTTGGCGGCAAAAGACGCTGCAGAAGACCTCATGGTGCAAGTGGCGGCATAAATCCGGACACACCCCGTCACTTGAACAAGGTCACGGAAACGGTCTAGAGGCGTTTGACCGCGTCCATGCGGGCAGAATGACTCCGCCGGACATCATCTACATCTTCCGCCTTGGCTGCTTGCGGCCGCTGGCAGAGAGATGGACAGCGTGATCGCCGTCAGAGGCAAAGTTGTGATCGTTTTCATTGGAACCTCCATTTTCAGTTTCTGTTCAAATGCTCGGGGTGCCGCCGATCTATGTTTGCGGCGGCGTTTCATTCGTTCTTGGCTCCCTTTCTCAGACTTTGGCACTGCGCAGGCGCAGGGCATTTACGACGACAGAGATCGACGAGGCGCTCATGGCGAAGGCGGCGAACATCGGGCTGATCAGGATGCCGAAGAACGGGAACAGCACGCCGGCCGCCACCGGAACGCCGGCGGCGTTGTAGATCAGCGCGAAGAACAGGTTCTGGCGAATGTTGCGCATGGTGGCGCGGGCAAGGCGGCGGGCGCGGACGATGCCGTCGAGGTTGCCCTTCACCAGCGTGAAGCCCGCGCTTTCGATCGCCACGTCGGCGCCGGTGCCCATCGCGATGCCGACATCCGCCTGCGCCAGCGCCGGCGCGTCGTTCACGCCGTCGCCGGCCATGGCGACCTTGGCGCCCCCGGCCTGAAGTTCGCGGATGATGCGGGCCTTGTCCTCGGGCAGGACATCGGCGCGGATTTCGTCGATACCGAGCCTTGCGCCTATGGCTTTCGCAGTTCGCTCGTTGTCACCGGTCACCATGATGATGCGGAAACCGAGTTCATGCAGTGCTTTCAACGCATCAGGCGTGGTTTCCTTCACCGGATCGGCGACACAGACCAGCCCGGCCACAGCGCCGTCCAGAACGACGAACATGACCGTTTCGCCCTGGTCGCGCCGGTCGTTGGCCGTTTTGGCCAGGCCCGAAGCGTCCAGTCCAAGGTCCTCAAGCAGTTTCAGGTTGCCCAGCGCCACCGGGCGCCCGTCCACCCGGCCCGTGACACCTTTTCCGGTCACCGCCTCGAAATCGGTCGCGGCGACCATTTCGACGTCGCGCTCCTCGGCGCCGCGCACGATCGCCTCGGCCAGCGGGTGTTCGGAACCGCGTTCCAGCGATGCCGCCAACCGCAGAACCTCGGCCTCGTCATGGCCGTCTTCGGGCAGTACGGCGACCAGACGCGGTTTGCCTTCGGTCAGGGTCCCGGTCTTGTCGACGATCAGCGTATCGACCTTTTCGAACCGCTCCAGCGCCTCTGCATTCTTGATCAGTACGCCTGCCTGCGCGCCCCGCCCGGTCGCGGTCATGATGGACATCGGGGTCGCCAGGCCGAGCGCACAGGGGCACGCGATTATCAGAACAGCCACCGCCGAGATCAGCGCATAGGACAAGGCCGGCGCCGGACCCCAGATCGCCCAGGCAATAAAGGACAGCACCGCAATGCCGATCACAGCCGGCACGAAAAAGCCGGCCACCTGATCGGCGTATTTCTGGATCGGTGCGCGCGAGCGCTGCGCATTCGCCACCATCTCGACGATCTGGGCCAGCATCGTGTCGGCGCCGACCCGTGTCGCCTCCATGATCAGGCTGCCGGTGCCGTTGATCGTGGCGCCGGTGAGCGGATCGCCCGCGACTTTCTCGACCGGCACGGGTTCGCCCGAGATCATGCTTTCGTCGACCGACGAGCGCCCGTCGACCACCTTGCCATCGACCGGCACCTTGTCGCCGGGGCGCACGCGCAACCGGTCGCCGACCTGAACATCCTCCAGCGGGATTTCCTCTTCGCTGCCGTCCTCGCGGATCACCCGCGCGGTCTTGGCCGCCATGTCCAGAAGGGCGCGGATCGCCTTGCCCGTGCCTTCCCGCGCGCGCAGTTCCATCACCTGCCCCAGCAGAACCAGCGTCACGATCACGGCGGCTGCTTCGAAATAGACGCCGACATGGCCCTCGGCGTCGCGGAACCCGTCCGGAAAGATGCCGGGCGCCAGCACCGCGACGACGCTGAAGAGCCACGCCGCCATGACGCCCATGCCGATCAGCGAGAACATGTTGAGGTTCATCGTGCGGAAAGAGTTCCAGCCGCGCACAAGGAAGGGCCATCCGGACCAAAGCACGACAGGCGTGCCAAGCGCCAATTCGGTCCAGAGCGTCATGCGTTCACCGAGTATCTCGCGCACCGGCAGGCCCAGAATGGGCCCCATCGTCAGCACCAGAAGCGGGACCGTGAGGATGACCCCGCCCCAGAACCGTCGCGTAAAATCGACAAGCTCCGGGTTCGGCCCGTCCTCGGCCATCGCCGCGCTCTCCAGTTCCAGCCCCATGCCGCAGATCGGGCAGGATCCGGGATGCGTCTGGCGTACCCGGGCATGCATCGGGCAGGTATAGACGGCGCCGGTATACCCGGCGGGAACCGTGTCATACTCGCCGTCCCGTCCGGCATCCTCCTTTTCGCTGCGGGCATGCGCATGATGATCATGTCCGGCATGCGCTTCTGCTTCATCCTGCGGCACCAGATGCATGCCGCATTTCGGGCAGTCGCCGGGGTGGCTGCTTTGCACCTCCGGGTGCATGGGGCAGGTATAGGTGACTTCCGCCTCTCCTGTCCTGCGGTCATTTCCGTGCTTGTGATCGTTCATCTGCCTTGTCCTTCGTGTTTTGCCTCAATGTAAGGCTGCCGCCTTCCAGCGCTGGGAGTGTCAATAGTGGCGATACTGCCGGAGGGGCCGCCGTGCCGGGGTGTGGTAGCGACACCTGGTCTCGTTGCGCGCCGCCCCCTGCGTCCGGGCTCCGGAAAAAGCCGTACCGGTAAATACCACATGAGTATGACACAGATCGGCGCCGTTTTGGGAAACGGTTCGAGGATCAAGATCATCTGACACCCGATTCCGACAGCACAGGAACCCGACCGTGCCAAGCCGGGCGTCCAAGCCAGTTCGCCGCGTGCCTCGGCGTTGATCTAAAACAACCGCTCGCGGTAATTGCGTGTCGCCGACGCGGTTTTGAGCAGCGAAGATGCTCTGCCGATCAGGAACAGGGCGCCGTCAATCCGTTCGGGCGAAGTCGTTCAGAATGGCATGTGGTGCCTGTCGGAGGGTGACTTGCGGGCAATGATGACCTATTTGCTGGACAGTGAGGTGGTCACGGAAGATACATTCGCCGCCCTGCCGACGGCAGGACCGAAATTCGATTAACGTTCCGGGGCGGCAGCAGCCCGCCCTTGCCAACACAAGGATATGATAGAGAAATGACAACACGACGCGAATTTCTGATGCAGGGCGCGGCTACGGCCGCTTTCCTGGCAGGGCCGGGATCAGCCGGGGCCGCGACGCAACTGTCTGGCGAACTCAAGGCGCAACCGGCACGTGTCCAGCTGGTGCCGCCATCCTATCCCCCGACCGAGGTCTGGGGTTACAACGGCCTGGTTCCCGGCCCCGAATTGCGCCTGACCCAGGGATCGCGCATACGGCAATCCTTCGTGAACCGCCTGCCGCAGGCAAGTTCGGTCCATTGGCACGGCATCCGCATCGACAATGCGATGGACGGGGTCGCCGGGTTGACGCAGCCGGCCGTCGCTCCCGGTCAGGACTTCCTCTACGATTTCATCGTGCCGGACGCGGGAACCTACTGGTATCACGCGCACAACCGGTCGGTCGAGCAGCTCGCGCGCGGCCTCTATGGCGCGCTTGTCGTTGAAGAGGCCGAGGCGCCGGACGTGGACCGCGAAGAGGTCCTGATCCTGGACGACTGGCTTCTCGATCCCGAAACGGCCCGGATCGCAGCCAATTTCGAGTCGCCCCACGACCGCAGTCATGCAGGACGACACGGCAACCTGATCACCACCAACGGGCGCTACGATCTGGAGCGCGAGGTCCGCCGGAACGAGAGGCTGCGCCTGCGCCTGATCAATGCGGCCAACGCCCGGATATTTGTCTTGGCGCTTTCCGGCATGGAGGGCTGGACCGTCGCGCTAGACGGGATGCCCCTGAGCCAACCGGAACCTGTCACCGAGCCCTTGATCCTGGGACCCGGCCAGCGCGCCGACCTGATCGTGGACGTTACGGCTGGCGCCGGTGAAACGGCGCATCTTGTTCACATCGAAAATCAGGAGGGCTCCTCCCAGGTGGCTTTCCCCGTTGCTGGGCAGGCCTCTGCCGTGCGCCGCCCTGCCCCCTCTCCGCTGCCACCCAATCCGAAGATGGACATGAGCGGCCTCGGCAACGCCCTTCCTGTTCGCCTCAGGATGGAAGGCGGCGCGATGGGCCGGCTGGATGCGGCGGTGCTGAACGGCAAACGCAGGAGTTTTCGCGAACTGGCCGAGGCGAACGCATTCTGGGCATTCAACGGGACAGTCGGAATGACCGGGACCCCGCTCGTGCAAGTGTCCAGAGGCGAGGCCATCAGGCTGGAGATTTTCAACGACACGTCCTTCCCGCACGCGATGCACCTGCACGGAATGCATTTCCGCGAAGTCGGCGCGGACGGCGGCCTTGGCCCGCTGCGCGATACTCTGCTGATGTTCGGGGGCCAGACGCGGACCATCGGTTTCGTTGCGGATAATCCGGGTGACTGGCTGTTCCATTGTCACATGCTCAGCCATGCGGCTTCGGGCATGATGACCTGGATAAAGGTGATATGATGCGCAAGTATCTGGCACTGTCCGCGCTGCTGGTTGCCATTGCCGGTGCCGGCGGCTGGCTGATTGCCGGAGCGCAAACCACGCCGACTGACCCGCCGCATTCCTTCGACCTGATCACCGGCGAAACGCTCTACCAAAGCTCGTGTGCTACGTGCCACGGCGCGGACCTGGAGGGTCAGCCGGATTGGCAATCGCCCGGGCAGGACGGTATTCTGCCCGCGCCGCCGCACGACCAAACCGGGCACACATGGCACCATTCTGACAGTTTGCTGTTCGATTACGTCAAGTTGGGCGGGAAAGCGGCGCTGGCCGGCAGAGGGGTCGACTTCAACAGCGGCATGCCCGGCTTCGCCGATCAGCTTACGGACGCCGAGATCCGGAACATCCTGGCCTATATCAAATCCACATGGCCGGAACGCCAGCGTACAGTGCAGGCCGAACGCAGCGCTGCCGGATCCGATTAAGAAGGGCGACCTGCTTTGCACAGAACCCGAACCGGCCCGCGCCGGGACGCCCACATAAAGCCTCCGAATGGCGCCGTATTCTCTGTAGCAGTCCTTCAGGAAGTCGCAGTCTGCGTCTTCACATCGTATCCGGCACCGCGGATCGCCTCGGACAGGGCCGCCGGGTCCAAAATGCTGTCCACCTCGACGGTCTTCGTGCCGAGGTCGCACGAAACCCGCGCGGCAGGATCGCTCGCCTTCAAGGCCTTTTCGATCGCTGCGGTGCAATGTCCGCAACTCATGCCGGGCACGTCGAATCGGATCATGCTTGTCTCCTGAAGTTGGTATCTGGAGCGCAGAATGCCGCCTTCCAGCATGGGAAGGTCAAGGCCCGAAAAAAAGATTTCCAGCCCTATTGACCTTCCAGTTGGTGGAAGCTTTATGTGGGAGTGACACAACCAAGGAGTCACTCATGCAAACCTCGCAAAACCTGCGCCTTTCCGTGCAGAACATGACCTGCGCCTCTTGTGTCGGGCGCGTCGATCGAACGCTGTCGGGCCTGCCGGGCGTCACCGCCGTGCAAGTGAACCTTGCAAGCGAGACGGCGCAGGCGCAGATCGACGGCCCAGACCGTATTTCTGAAGCGATCTCGGCACTGGACCATGCGGGCTATCCGGTTCATTCCAAATCTGTCCGGCTGAACGTGGCGTCGATGTCCTGCGCCTCTTGCGTCGGGCGCGTCGACAAGGCCCTGGCGGCGGTGCCGGGTGTGCTTGACGTGAATGTCAACCTTGCCTCGGAAACCGCGACGGTGACCTATGCCGACGGCGCGGTGACGTTGGCCGATCTGCTGAAGGCGGCGGAAGAGGCCGGCTATCCGGCCGAACCGGCGCAGGATACGGCGCCAGAGGACCGCAGCGCGCGCAAAGCGGACGAGGCCCGCGCACTGGCCCGCAGGACGGCACTGGCCGCCGCCTTCGCCTTGCCGGTTTTCCTGCTTGAAATGGGCGCGCATCTTGTTCCCGGGATGCATGATCTGATCGGGCGCACGATCGGGCATCAGACCAGCTGGCTGATCCAGTTCGTGCTGACCACCGTGATTCTGGCGTGGCCCGGCCGCGTTTTTTATACCAAGGGTATTCCGGCGCTGCTCAGGGGCGCGCCGGACATGAACAGTCTTGTCGCGGTCGGGACCGGGGCAGCCTGGCTTTACTCCGTCACCGCGCTCTTTGCGCCCGCATTCCTGCCCGAAGCCTCCCGCGCCGTCTATTTCGAGGCGGCGGCGGTGATTGTCGTGCTGATCCTCGTCGGCCGCTGGATGGAGGCCCGCGCCAAGGGGCGCACAGGCGCAGCGATCCAGAAACTTCTCGGCCTTCAGGCGCGGACCGCGCGGGTTCTGGTGGACGGAGAGCCGCAGGACATGGCTATCGAACGGATACGGACCGGTGATATCCTTGTCGTGCGCCCCGGTGAGCGCCTCGCCGTTGACGGAGAGGTTGTCCATGGCAGCGCCCACGTCGATGAAAGCATGATCACCGGCGAGCCGGTCCCCGTGGCCAAGGCCAAAGGTGACAGCGTGACCGGCGGCACGGTCAACGGTACGGGCGCCTTCCACTACAGGGCAACGCGCGTGGGTGCCGACACGACACTGGCACAGATCATCCGCATGGTTGAGGAGGCGCAGGGTGCAAAGCTGCCGATCCAGGGGTTGGTGGACAAGATCACCCTGTGGTTCGTGCCCGCCGTCATGACGCTGGCCCTGTTGACGGTGCTGGTCTGGTTGCTGGTGGGGCCCTCGCCGGCGCTGTCCTTTGCGCTTGTTGCGGGCGTCTCCGTTCTGATCATCGCCTGCCCTTGCGCGATGGGTTTGGCAACGCCGACCTCGATCATGGTAGGCACGGGGCGCGCGGCCGAGATGGGGGTTCTGTTCCGCAAGGGCGACGCTTTGCAGCAACTGACCTCGGTTGACGTCGTGGCGCTCGACAAGACCGGCACGGTAACCGAAGGCCGCCCTGAAATGACCGATCTGATCCTGGCGCAAGGGTTCGACAGGGCCGGGGTTCTGGCGCTGGTCGCTGCGGTCGAGGCGCAATCGGAGCACCCGATCGCCGACGCCATCGTGCGGGCCGCACGGGCCGAAGGCGCTGCCCGGCACGAGGTGGAAAGCTTTGAGTCGATCACCGGCTACGGTGTCCGCGCCATGGTCGCGGGCCGCGACGTTCTTGTCGGCGCGGATCGCCTGATGGCCCGCGAAGGTTTGTCGATCGGGGTGCTGGCGGATGCGGAACGCCGACTGGCCGAACAGGGCCGGACTGCGCTGTTCGCGGCCATTGACGGATGCGTGGCGGCCGTTATCGCCGTGGCCGATCCGGTGAAACCCGCAAGCGCCGCCGCAATCCGTGCCCTGCACGATCTGGGGTTGCAGGTCGCCATGATCACCGGCGACAAGCGCGAAACAGCCGAGGCCATCGCGCGGGAAACCGGTATCGACCATGTGATTTCAGGCGTTCTTCCGGATGGCAAGGTTGCCGCACTGGACGAATTGCGCGGGGGCGGGCGACGCGTCGCTTTCGTCGGAGACGGTATCAACGACGCGCCGGCGCTCGCCCATGCGGATGTGGGTATCGCCATCGGGACCGGTACCGACGTGGCCATCGAATCCGCCGACGTCGTGCTGATGTCGGGCGACCTGCGCGGCGTTGTGAACGCTTTCGAAGTCTCGGGCCGGACCATGCGCAACATCCGCGAGAACCTGTTCTGGGCCTTTGGATACAACGTCGCGTTGATCCCCGTGGCGGCAGGTGTGCTCTATCCGGCACTGGGCGTGATGCTTTCGCCGGTTCTTGCCGCAGGCGCCATGGCGCTGAGTTCGGTGTTCGTGCTGACAAACGCCCTGCGGCTCCGCCGCGTCCGCCCGGCGATGGATGAGGCTGAACAGGCCCGTTCCGCCGCCGCCCCTCTTGTCCCGACCCCGGCCGAATAAGGAGAAAACTGTCATGAACATCGGAGATGTCGCTAAACTGTCAGGACTGCCCGCCAAAACGATCCGCTATTACGAGGATATCGGTCTGGTTAGACCCCTGCGCGGCAGCAACGGCTATCGGACCTTCCGCGAGAGCGACGCGCACAAACTGGCGTTTCTGGGCCGCGCTCGCGCGCTCGGCTTCAGCATCGAAGGCTGTCGCAGCCTCCTGAAGCTCTACGAGGACACCGACCGCGCCAGCGCCGAGGTGAAACGGATCGCCGAGGAGCACCTTGAGCGGATCGACCAGAAAATCTCGGAACTGACGGAGATGCGCGCAACGCTTGCGCATCTGGTCGACGCCTGCAATGGCGACCACCGCCCCGACTGCCCAATTCTGACCGATCTGGCAACGGCGCAGCAAGAGGACATATGACCTGCGAGGGTGCCGCAATGTGTGGACGGCTCCTGCTTCGCTCCGCCTACTTTCGCATTTACGAAAGCAAGTGGTTGTTCCGATTGAGTTTTTCCGAGAGGGTCTTGGAAGGTGTTGTCAGACAAATGCGAACCAGTCTCCGCAAGTCCCGTTGGGCTAAACTTTATGGCGCACCAAGCTACCGCCACCCGGTCAGATCAGCGGCACGGTCAAGCTTGAAATCGGTTCGTGAGTAGAGATGACTTTCCTGATAGAAATGATTGCAGTTGGAGGCGTGGACGGCAGCGAATTACTGCAAACTTCACATCCGCCGGAAGCGAAGCGTCGCCCGTTCTGGTCGTCGTAATGGGATGCGAGGATTCTCGACCCGGCTGTTCGACCAGCG
>JBFIHV010000013.1:0-16915 GCA_041601595.1 Amylibacter sp.
GACGGACGCGCCGGTGGCCTGGCAGGCCCGTTCGAGCGCCTCGGGCATCATGCCCTCGCCGTCCATTTCGATCGCCACCAGATCGACCCGCAACATTTCCGCGGCTTGACGGAGGCCGAAATACACCTGTTCTTCGCACAGGACGACCGGCTTCTTGCCCACCAGACAGGTAGACATGGCGATAAGCAGGCCGTTCTGCGCGCCATGCGACAGCACGATATCATCGGCTTCCGCGCGCAAGTTGACCAGCGAAAGCCAGTCGCACACAGCCTGCTTCAGAGGCTTGTAGTCGTCAGGCTCGGGATATTGAGAGTAATGTTTCGTCGACCGTTTGGCCATCGCCATCAGGGCTTGCTGATACGCTTTTTCCTGCCCGACATTGGGGGTCCGCATGGATCGCAGGTTGACCGGATCGATGTCGGCGGTATCGATGTCCAGCTCCTGACCGGCCACGTCCGCCACGAAGGTTCCGCGCCCCACGACCGCGCTCAGGAACCCATCTTCAACGCCTCTTTGATAGGCGCGGGCAACCGTTCCCGGCGTGATCCCCAGTTTCCAGGCCAGATCCCGCACCGGCGGCAGCTTGTCGCCGGGTGACAGCTTGCCCGCCTGGATGTCTTTGAGAAGGCTGTCGTGCAGGGCCAGATACTTGGCGCCCTGTGTGTTGTTCCAGGATGGGGTCCAAATTGTATCCATTACAATAATCCTATAGACATACAATTATTCATTTTGTATCGATATAAATACTGTAAGTCAATGATTGTATCAACACAAAAGGAAGCGCGACATGACACACGTCAAATCGAACCACCTCGCGCTAGCAGAGTCTTTCTGTTCGCGCGTCGAAATCCCGGTCCTTGCGGCTGCCATCCTGAAGTTGGCGCATACGCTCGTGATCTGGTCCGAACGGACCAAGTCCAGAGAACTGCTGCGAACAATGGATGCTCACCGGTTGCGGGATATTGGCCTGACAGCGGCAGAAGCACGGCTCGAATCCGACAAGCCGTTCTGGAGACCGTGACGCTCTGAGCGTCGGGAACCGTTCGGGGCGCTTGCACAAGTGCCCCGGCGCATATCACGCGCTGCGGATTGCCCGCTGGTAATAGCCGTCATAGATCGGGCCGAGCGTGTCTTCGTCGAACAGCGACGAAACAGAGGTGCCATTCGCGATATTCAGGATGGCCTGCGCAAACATCGGCGCGGTGGGCACGATGCGGATTTTCGGGCAGTTCGCCACCGCTTCCGTGGCTTGAATGGAATCGGTGATCACCAGCTGCTTCATGCTCGAATTGGTTATCCGCTCCACCGCCGGCCCCGACAGGACACCGTGGGTGATGAAGGAATAAACCTCGGAGGCGCCCGCCTCGATCAGCGTATCGGCGGCTTTGCAAAGCGTTCCCGCCGTATCGCAAATATCGTCAACGATCACGCAACGCCGGCCGTCAACCTCGCCGATCACCGTCATTTCGGCGATTTCGCCGGGCTTGTTGCGGCGCTTGTCCACGATCGCCAGTTCCGCGCCGATGCGCTTGGCCAGTTCGCGGGCCCGCGCCACGCCGCCCACGTCAGGCGAAACAACCGTCACCTTGTCCATGCTGCCGAAGTTATGCGCCATATCGAGGGCAAAGACCGGCGCCGCATAAAGGTTATCCACCGGAATATCGAAAAAGCCCTGAATCTGGGCCGCGTGCAGATCGAGGGTCAGAACGCGCTCGATACCTGCCTCGGTCAGAAGGTTGGCGACCAGCTTGGCGGAAATCGGTGTGCGCGCCTTGGTGCGGCGGTCCTGACGGGCATAGCCGAAATAGGGGATCACCGCGGTGATGCGTTCGGCCGAGGACCGGCGCAGCGCGTCGGCCATGATCAGCAGCTCCATCAGGTTGTCGTTCGCGGGATTGGAGGTCGATTGCAGGATGAACATGTCCTCGCCGCGCACGTTTTCGTAAACCTCGACGAAGATCTCGCCGTCGTTGAAGCGTTCGACCCGCGTATCGACCAGCTTGACCGCCTTGCCGCGGTGCATCGACATGCGCCTTGCGATCGCTTCTGACAATGTTCGGTTGGAGTTTCCTGCGATCAGCTTTGGTTCGATAAGCGCGTTCATCGGTATGGTCCCGGCTTTGGTCTGCACATATGACAGTATTGTTACGTGCCGAGCCCATAGCATCGCAGGCAGGCTTTGCCTAGTGCGAACAGGCCTGCTATGCACATTCAAATCAAAAATCCGGAGGCCTGAATGGCACATATCGACTATTTCCTGTTCCCAATTTCACCGTTTACCTATCTGGCAGGGACCAGACTCGAGCAAATCGCGGCGAAACACGGCGCAACCATCACATACAAGCCGGTCAATCTGATGAAGATATTCGAAGTGACCGGGACCCCGCCGCTGCCCCAGCGCCACGAATCGCGAAAGGCGTACAGGCTGCAGGAACTGGCGCGGATTTCGAAACGCACGGGCCTGCCGGTCAATGCTGCTCCAGCGCATTTTCCGACAAATCCGGCGCCGGCGAGTTTCGCGATCATCGCGGCACAGGCGGCAGGCGGCGGTGATCTTGCCGGTCTGGTGCACGGCGTCCTGCGCGCCTGCTGGGCCGAGGAAAAAGATGTCGCCGACGATGCCGTCATCCGCGATCTGCTCGCCGCGAACGGCTTTGATCCCGAACTGGCCAACTCCGGCTTGCTGAGCGGGTCCGAGACATTCCAGAGGAATACAGACGAGGCGCTCAAACGCGGTGTCTTCGGGTCGCCCAGCTATCTGGTGGATGATCAGGTCTTTTTCGGACAGGACCGGCTGGACTATCTGGACGACTATCTGGCCGAACTCGGCTAGGGACTAGCGGATCAGGTCCAGAAAACGGTCGATGTCTTCACCGGACGTCGACCAGCTGCAGACCAGCCGCGCGCTGGTCCGCAGCGCATCGGCGGAGAGCGCGAAACGTTCGTACTGCGCGCCCGCGGCAATCGCGCGGTCGTGTCCGGCCTGGTTCCAGGTGCAGAAAACCATGTTTGCCTCGGTTGGGTGCAGGAACGACGCGTGGTCCACCTCGCGCAGCCCCGCCGCCAGCCGCGCCGCGCCGGCGTTGGCACGGCGCGCCAGGTCAAGCCATAGATCACCCTCCAGATAGGCCTCCATCTGCGCCGACATGAACCGGTGCTTGGCCACAAGGTGGCCGGCACGTTTGCGGCGCAACTCGAATTCCCATGCCTTTTCGGGGTCGAAGAATACCACGGCCTCGACGGCCATCAGACCGCCCTTGGTGCCGCCGAAGGACAGCACATCGACGCCTGCCTTCCAGGTCATTTCCGCCGGCGTCGCGCCTGTGGCGGCGATGGCGTTGCCGAAACGTGCGCCGTCCAGATGCACCGGCAGGCCGTGCGCCTTTGCAATCCGCGCCAGTTCCGCGATCTCGGCCGCCTGATAGACCGTGCCGCGCTCGGTCACGTTGGTCAGCGACAGGGCGCCGGACTGAACCTTGTGCACGGAATTATCGGCAGCGACCGCGAGCCTTTCGTGCAGCGGGTCCGGCGCGACCTTGCCGTCCTCGCCATCCAGCAGAACCAGTTTTGCGCCACCGGTGAAAAAACCGGGCGCACCACATTCGTCGTCTTCGATATGGGATGTTCTGTGGCAGTAGATCGCGCTCCACGGCTGGGCATGGCAGGCCAGCGCCAGCGCGTTGGCCGCCGTTCCGGTGCCGACCAGAAAGACCTGCGCCCCGGGCGCCTCGAACAGGTCGCGGATTTTGTCGCTGACGCGCTGCATCGCGGCATCCGCGCCGTAGGAAGGAGCATAACCTGTGTTAATCCGCGCGATCGCTTCGATCACCGAAGGGTGCGCGGGGGCTGTGGTGTCGGAACCGAAAAACATTACTGCAATCCCTCGATGATGTAGTCTTCCAGATCGTCCTCTTCGACCTCGTATTCCGACAGGACCTTGCCGCGCATGCTGATATCGGCTTCGTGCACGCTCTCGGGGTCGCCGGTGATCAGCGGGTGCCAGTCGGGCAGGGCATCGCCTTCGTGCAGCAGGCGATAGGCGCAGGTCGTCGGCATCCAGTGCGCGTTGCGCTCGATGTTTTCGGGACGCAGAACGACGCAGCCCGAAACCATCTGCTTGCGCAGCGCATAGTTGCCGCAGCGGCAGGTTTCGCTGTCGAACAGGCGGCAGGCGACGTTGGTGTAGTTCACCTCGCCGCTGTCCTCGTCCTCCAGCTTGATCAGGCAGCATTTGCCGCAACCGTCGCAGAGGGCCTCCCATTCCGGTTTGCTCAACTCGTCCAGCGGGTATTTTTCCCAGAATTTCTTGCGCAGGCCGTCGGTCATGGTGTCGGGTCTGTCACGTCAGCGCGGCCAGAATCCGGCGGCTCTCGACGCAATCTGCATCCATCTGCCTGATCAGTGCCTCCAGCGAGTCGTATTTCTCCTCGGGCCTCTGGAATGCAACCAGAGCCACGGAAATCTGCGCGCCGTAGATATCACCGGAAAAGTCGAAGATGAACACTTCCAGATTGGGGATGTTCACCCCGAAGGTCGGACGCATCCCGATCGAGGCCGCGCCCTGATACCTGCCCTTGTGCGGGCCGTCCAGAACGTCGACCAGTACCGCATAGACCCCGAATTTCGGCAGGTGCAACCCGTCCAGAGACAGGTTCGCGGTCGGATAGCCCAGTTCGCGGCCGCGCTGGTCGCCGTTGATCACCTCGGCGTCGATCCGGTGCCAGTGGCCCAGCATTCGCTTTGCGTCCTCGGGACGGCCCTCGCTGAGCGCGGTACGGATTGCGGTAGACGAAAATATCTCGCCATGGTCGGACACCAGTTCGGCAATCGTAACGCCGAAGCCGTATTTCTTGCCGAGGTCCTCCATCGTATCCGCCGTTCCGGCCCGGCCTTTGCCGAAGCAGAAATCCGAGCCGACGACGACATGGCGCAGCCCGAGGCCCTTGCGGATCACTTCGCTGGCGAACTGCTCTGCCGACAGGTTCGACAGGGCGGCGTTGAAATTCAGCTGATACAGGATTTCGACGCCCAGTTTTTCCAGCCGATGCACTTTGGCTTCCGCATTCATCAGGCGGAAATCGGGCGCGTCGGGCGCGAAATACTCGCGCGGGTGCGGTTCGAACGTCAGGATGCCCAGCGGGCTGCCGTTTTCCCTGGCCACCTTTCGGGTCTGCTCGATCACGGCCTGATGGCCCAGATGCACACCGTCAAAGTTACCGATGGCAACGCTGGCGCCCCGATCGTGAGGGTCGACATATTGATAGTCTCTTACAATCCGCATTTTGGCCATCTCTTTAAAAGCCGCTTAGCGCAGATGAGCAATGGAATAGGTCGGTGTCAATTGCACCCGATCCAAAAACGCCGCGAGCCGCGCCGCGTCGATCCGGTTCCCCGACATTGTCTGGTCGCTGGCGATACCTCCTGTGATGAACAGGCAGTCGACACCTTCGGCCACGGCACCCTGGATATCGGTATTGATACCGTCGCCGATGCACAAAATCCTTTCATCCCCGATCTCGCGTCCCGCAATCGTGGTCAGGCGGTTCCGCGCCAGTTCATAGATCGGCGGGTGTGGCTTGCCGAAATAGAGGCTCTCGCCGCCCATTTCGCTGTAGGCCGCAGCCAGCGCGCCGGCGCAGTACAGTAGCTTGTCGCCGAAATGAACGATGATGTCGGGGTTGGCGCAAAGCAGTTTCAGGCCGCGGTTCTTCGCCTCGAGCAGCACGGCGCGGTAATCGTCCGGCGTTTCGGTCAAGTCGTCGAGCAATCCGGTGCAGACAACGCTTTCCGCCTGATCCAGCGGCACGCGTTCGATGTCGATGCCCTTGTAGAAGTCCTCTGTCTCGATATTCTCGAAAAAGCTGTCATCCTTGGACGGGCCGATATGGTAAACCTTGGTCCCGAAATCGCCCGAGGCCATGGCCGCGCGCGCGGCATCGCCGCTGGCGACGATACCATCATAAAGGCCGCGGTCGACGCCGAGCAGGTCGAGTTGCGCTTGCACCACGGGCGCCGGTCGCGGCGCGTTGGTCAGCAACAGGACCCTGCCGCCCTTGTCGCGGAATCCCTCCAGCGCCGATACGGCTGCGGGGAACGGCTTTACGCCATTGTGGAGACAGCCCCAGAGATCGCAGAAAACCGCGTCGTAACGGTCGGAAACCTGCTCCAGATTGTCGATTAATTCAGTCATGGCAGATGACTATCAGGACCTGCGGACCTTGACCAGAGTGCTTCTCGCCAGTGCCGGAAACAGGCCGTTCGCGGAATGTCCGGCTAATTGCTTCGTCAGGCTTGACAGGCCGGAGCACGGTCTCTAAGTATCCGCTGTTAGCACTCTAGGGAGGCGAGTGCTAATGCGTTATTCCGGTCTCCCGCATATGAAATTCTAACGTGAAAACGGAGCAATCCTAATGGCATTCAAACCTTTGCACGACCGTGTACTGGTCCGTCGTATTGAAAGCGACGCGAAAACCGCAGGCGGTCTGATCATCCCCGATTCAGCTAAAGAAAAGCCTGCCGAAGGCGAAATTATCGCAGCTGGTGAAGGCGCTCGCAAAGACAGCGGTGAACTGATCCCTATGGCTGTAAAGCCCGGTGACAAGGTCCTGTTCGGAAAATGGTCCGGCACAGAAGTCACCATCGGCGGCGAAGAGCTGTTGATCATGAAAGAATCCGACATTCTCGGTCTTCTTTAATCCACGCATAGACGATTTAGGAGCAAGCTAAAATGGCTGCAAAAGACGTAAAATTCGGCACGGACGCGCGCAACAGAATGCTGGAAGGCGTGAATATTCTGGCTGACGCCGTAAAAGTGACACTGGGCCCAAAGGGTCGTAACGTGGTTCTGGACAAATCCTTCGGCGCACCGCGCATCACCAAAGACGGTGTAACGGTTGCCAAGGACATCGAGCTTGAAGGCAAGTTCGAGAACATGGGCGCGCAAATGGTCAAAGAAGTGGCCAGCCGCACCAATGACACAGCCGGCGACGGCACAACCACTGCAACGGTTCTGGCGCAAGCCATCGTCCGCGAAGGCATGAAATCGGTTGCCGCAGGCATGAACCCGATGGACCTGAAGCGCGGCATCGATCTGGCGGTTAACCTGGTCGTCGAAGACATCAAGAAGATGTCCCGCGTCGTCAAGGACAGCGCCGAAGTTGCCCAGGTCGGCACGATTTCCGCCAACGGCGAAAAAGCCATCGGCGACCAGATCGCCGACGCGATGCAGAAAGTCGGCAACGAGGGTGTTATCACCGTCGAGGAAAACAAAGGCCTGGAAACGGAAACCGACGTTGTCGAAGGCATGCAGTTCGACCGTGGCTACCTGTCGCCTTACTTCGTGACCAATCCTGAAAAAATGACCACAGAGCTGGAAGACTGTCTGATCCTGCTGCACGAGAAAAAACTCTCGTCGCTGCAGCCAATGGTTCCGCTGCTGGAAACAGTTATCCAGTCCGGCAAGCCTCTGCTGATCATCTCCGAGGATGTTGAAGGCGAAGCGCTGGCGACCCTGGTCGTCAACAAACTGCGCGGCGGCCTGAAAATCGCTGCTGTCAAGGCACCCGGCTTCGGCGACCGCCGCAAAGCCATGCTGCAGGACATCGCCATCCTGACCGGTGGTCAGGTCATCTCTGAAGATCTGGGCATGAAGCTGGAAAGCGTCGGCATCGAGATGCTCGGCACGGCCAAGAAAGTCTCGATCACCAAGGACGAGACCACGATCATCGACGGCGCAGGCGCCAAAGCCGAGATCGAAGCCCGCGTGGCCCAGATCAAGGCGCAAATCGAAGAAACTACTTCGGACTACGACAAGGAAAAACTGCAAGAGCGTCTGGCCAAGCTGGCCGGTGGCGTTGCCGTGATCCGCGTTGGCGGTGCGACCGAAACCGAAGTGAAAGAGCGTAAAGACCGTGTCGATGACGCGCTGAATGCAACCCGTGCTGCGGTGCAGGAAGGTGTTGTCGTCGGTGGCGGTGTTGCTCTGGTTCAGGCCGCAAAACGCCTGGTAGGCAAGGAAGGCGCAAACGCCGACCAAACCGCAGGTATCTCGATCGTGCGTCGCGCACTGGAAGCACCTTTGCGCCAGATCGCGCAAAACGCCGGTGTTGACGGTGCTGTTGTCGCGGGCAAAGTCCGCGAGAGCAACGACGTGACGTTCGGCTTCAACGCGCAGACCGAAGAATATGGCGACATGTTCAAGTTCGGCGTTATCGACCCTGCCAAGGTTGTCCGTACCGCTCTGGAAGACGCGGCCTCCATCGCCGGTCTGTTGATCACGACAGAAGCCATGGTTGCCGACAAGCCTGAGAAACCAGGCGCCGGCGGCGGAATGCCCGACATGGGCGGAATGGGCGGCATGGGCGGTATGATGTAATCAGCCGCGCATTCGCGCAGAAATTGACGGGGCTGCCTTCGGGCGGCCCCGTTTTTTTTGTATTCACTCGGGCCATTGGCGGCCTCTCGCGGCTGCCCTCACGGGTATGCCCGACACCACAGTGACCGGTTTTGCGACTCATTTTTTATGCTATGCTGCTTCCATGTTTATCCGTCTGGCAAAACCGCGTGACTTTGATCAGGTGGCCGAATTGGTGGAAGCCGCTTTCGGGCGCTATGACGAAGCCTTGCTGGTGGAGGCCCTGCGCAAGGATCGCAAGATCATGTATGAATGGGTCGCGACGGTGTCCGAGGAACTGGTCGGGCACCTGGTGCTGTCGCGGCTGCGGAGTCCCAGGCACTGCCTGGCCCTCGGGCCGGTGTCGGTTTCGCCGGAGCATCAGGGGACCGGCATCGGCTCTGCCCTGATCCACGCTGCGCTGGAGCAGGCCGAGGAAGAGGAATGGGTGGCGGTTTTCGTTCTGGGTGATCCGGACTACTATGATCGCTTCGGTTTCGACGTTGCGCGCGCCAGTTCTTTTTCCTCGCCCTATCCGATCGATTTCACCGGTGTCGCCGTACTGGACCCCGCGAATTTTTCTTCGCTCACACGCGAGATCGAATACCCGACCGCTTTTTCCAAGCTCTGACGGCAGGCCGCACGCGGACCGAAGTGGCCGCGGTTCGCGGACCGGGCCTTACGTTCCGTCGTCAGCACTGGAAATCGCCATCAAGGCGGTCTAACTAGTCGGGATGAACCTGAAACTTTTGCCTCTATTGCTGTTGTTCGCCCAACCGGCGGCAGCGACAGATTGTGTCGTGGTGCTGCACGGATTGGCGCGCACCGCTCTGTCGATGGAGTTTCTGGCCACCCGGCTGGAAATCGACGGATTCAGGGTGGTGAACAAGGACTATCCTTCGACCAGCGCGACCATCCAGGAACTGGCGGCCGAGGTCGTCCCCCAGGCGATTGCGGAATGCGGGCCGGCGGACAGGGTCGATTTCGTCACGCACTCGATGGGCGGTCTGCTGGTGCGTCAATACCTGAAGGAAAACCGTCCCGCCAATCTGGGCCGGGTGGTGATGATGGGGCCACCCAACAAGGGTTCGCCGATCGTCGATGAATTCAAGGAAGTGTCGGGTTTCGAATTCTGGAACGGCATCGCCGGAACCCAGTTGGGAACGGGCCCCGACAGTGTGCCCAACACATTGGGCGCGGTGGATTTCCCGCTGGGCGTCATCGCGGGCACTCAATCCCTGTTGCCGCTCTTTGCCGAAGAGTTCGACGGGCCGAACGACGGCAAGGTCTCGGTCGAGAGCACCAAGGTCGACGGCATGGCCGACCACATCACGCTGCCGGTGACGCATACATTCATGATGAACAGTCCCGAAGTGTACGATCAGGTAGTTGCATTTCTGCGAAATGGCAGCTTTAACCGCTAGGCGGTGAGGCGTCACCGTCTATCGGAAGGAAATGCAATGAAGGTGAATCGGACCGTCCTGTTAGCGGCGGGTTTTGCCGTGATCGCGGTAATCTGCTGGTCCGGAAACTGGGTTCTGGGACGGGCCATCCGCGCCGACATCCCCCCTATCGGCCTGAGCTTCTGGCGCTGGGCCGTGGCGACCGTCATCCTGTTTCCCGTCGCCCTGCGCAGCAGGCCCTCTGACTGGCACGCCCTGCGCGACAACTGGAAACTCGTCGCCGTGCTCGGCTGCCTCGGGGCGGCGCTGTTCCAGTCGATGGTCTATATCGGGCTGCAAAGCACCGAGGCGACCAACGCCCTGCTGCTCAATGCGACCGCGCCGCTCTATGTCATCGCGATCGCCTGGCTGGTGCTGGGCAACCGGGTCAACGCCCGCCAGATGCTGGGGATCAGCATCTCTTTCATCGGCGCCGCGATCCTGGTGTCGCGCGGCGACCTGAAGACGCTGACGCACCTGCAGTTCAATGCCGGAGACTTGTGGATCATCGGGGCGCTGGTCATCTGGGGGCTGTATTCCGTGTTGCTGCGGTTCAAGCCCAAAGGCATGTCCTCGCTCATGCTGGTGTTCTTCATTTCGGTCACGGGGCTCTTGTTCCTGACGCCGTTCTATATCTGGGAAACCTCCGCCGGAAATCCTGTCCACCTGAATGTGCCGACCGTGTGGAGTGTGCTCTACACCGGGATTTTCGCCTCGGTGGTGGCGTTTATCTCCTTCAATGCCGCAGTGGAACGGATCGGTCCCAGCAAGGCGGTCTACTTCCTGCATCTTATGCCTGTGTTCGGCGCGGTGTTCTCGTTCGTGTTTCTGGGCGAGCGGCTGGTGCTCTATCACCTGATCGGCTTTCCCATCGCGCTCGGCGGCGTTCTGCTGGCTACGATCATACCCGATACGCAGCGCGCGCCGCTGGAGCCTAAGCCGGGCCGGTGATCCGGTTTATGTGACCCATCTTGCGTCCCGGTTTCGCCTCTGCCTTGCCGTAGAGGTGGATGCCTGCGGATGCGTCGCGGGACAGCGCGGTCACGTCGTTGGCCTCGGCTCCGATCAGGTTTGTCATAACCACGTTGGAATGGCGGCGTCCGTCGCCCAGCGGCCAGCCCGCGACGGCGCGGATGTGCTGCTCGAACTGGTCGATGACACAGCCGTTCTGGGTCCAGTGGCCGGAGTTGTGCACGCGCGGCGCGAATTCGTTCACGATCAGGCCGGACGTGGTGACGAACAGTTCAACCCCCATGACGCCGACGTAATCGAGCGCGTTCAGGATGCGGCCGGTCAGGATCACGGCATCGGTGCGCTGTGCCGAAGTCAGGGTGGCCGGTATCGTCGTTGTGTGCAGAATGCCGTCGCGGTGGACGTTTTCGCCGGGATCGAAACAGACGACTTCGCCCGACTGCGCCCGTGCGCCGATCACGGAAACCTCGTGACCGAAATCGACGAAGCCTTCCAGAACGCAGGCGGTGTTGCCCAGTTCGGCCCAGGCGGTCTCGGCGTCGGCGGCGGATCTCAGGCGGACCTGGCCCTTGCCGTCATAGCCGAAGCGCCGCGTCTTCAGGATCGAAGGTGCGCCGACGGCGTCGACCGCTTTCGCCAGATCGTCGGCGGTTTCCACATTCGCGAAAGGGGCCGTCCTGAGCCCGAGGCCGGAGAGAAAGGTCTTTTCGGTCAGCCGGTCCTGCGAGGTGGCCAAAGCCGCCCGTCCGGGAAGGACAGGGCGCAGAGCTTCCAGCACATCTAGGGCGTCGGTCGGGATATTCTCGAATTCATAGGTAATGACATCGACGCTCTCGGCAAAGGCGCGCAGCGCTGTGGCGTCATCATATGGGGCGGTGGTGACGCGGGCCGCCACCTGTCCGGCAGGCGGATTGGCCGACGGCTCAAAGATATGGCACTTCAGGCCGAGGCGCGAGGCCGCGACCGACAGCATCCGGCCCAGTTGACCGCCGCCGAGGATACCGATCGTGGATCCCGGTGCCAGTGGTTCAGTCATCGCTTGGCTCATCCGGAATGGAGGCCGACAGGGCCGCGCGCCAATTTTCCAGCCTCGCGGCCAAATCGGGGTCCGTGGTGGCAAGGATCGCGGCCGCCATCAGGCCCGCGTTGGCCGCGCCCGCCGCGCCGATGGCCATTGTGCCGACGGGAAAGCCCTTGGGCATCTGGACGATGGAATAGAGGCTGTCGACGCCGGAGAGCGCCCTTGTCTGGATCGGAACCCCCAGCACCGGCACGCGGGTCTTCGAGGCCATCATACCCGGAAGGTGCGCGGCCCCGCCGGCGCCCGCTATGATCACGTGCAGGCCGCGGTCCACCGCGGATTTTCCGTAGGCCCAGAGCCTGTCCGGCGTCCGGTGCGCCGACACGATCTTGACCTCGTGCGCGACCCCCAATTCATCCAGAACAGTTGAAGCTTCTTTCATGGTCGGCCAGTCGGACTGGCTGCCCATGATGATGCCCACCTTGACCACACTGTCTTTGTCGCTCATTTTTTTCGGCCCCTTGTGGCGTCAGAAAGCGGGCAATATAACGAAAAGCGCCCGCGTGGCAACGGTTTATCTAGGCAATGATGTCGGGCGTGATTTCATCTTCGAGACGGCGGATCTGGTCCTTGAGCGCGAGCTTTTGCCGTTTCATCCGCTGAAGGCGCAACATGTCGGGATTGACCGTGCCGTGCAGCGCGTCAATCGCGTGATCCAGATCCTCGTGCTCCTGTCGCAGAGTCGCCAATTCTATACGAAGAACCTCTTTGCGGTTCAATTTCTCAGAGTTGCTCATTTTTCCGGAAACAGCCTTTTGTTGCACGTCATTTTAGCAGAATCACAGGTTTCCGAAAGGTTTATGCGCGCCAAACCACTTGAGAATCCGATTTTTAGGTCCCATATTCTTTGCAGGTCGCCGAATTCGGGGCCGAGAACCAAGTCGCTTTTGAAAAGGGCTTCAATATGAGTAAAATATCCTTCGCCTCTCACCCGTACCTTTTGGGATTCGAGCAGCTGGACCGTCTGGTCGAGCGCACCGCCAAGACCGGAAACGAGGGCTATCCGCCATACAATATCGAGCAGACCTCCGACACGTCCTACCGGATCACGCTGGCCGTGGCCGGTTTCCGGGAACAGGACCTCTCGATCACGCTGGAAAACAGCCAGCTGGTGATCAGGGGCCGTCAGGTGGACGAACTCGATGGCCGCGTGTTCCTGCACCGCGGGATTGCCGCCCGCCAGTTCCAGCGCACTTTCGTGCTGGCCGATGGTGTGGAGGTCAGCGGCGCGTCCATGGAAAACGGCTTGCTGCACGTCGAACTGAACCGTGCGATCCCCGAAGCCGTCGTCCAGACGATAGAGATCAAGCAGAAGTAGAGGCCAATATGGATACGAAATACGAAGCTCTGGAAGAACATCCCGACCGGATAGTCTATGTCCGGCCGGTTCAACTGTCCGAATTACCGCCCGAAATCCGGGCGCATGTTGTCGGCGACAAGCCGCTTTACGCGATCTGTGACGAAAGCGGCGAGCGTCTGGCGCTGGTCAGGAACCGTGCCGCGGCTTTCGCTTTGGCACGGACCAATGATTTCGCGCCGGTCAGCGTTCACTGACCGTGACTGATCGCGGCTCAGGCCGCGATCAGACCCATGCTCTCCAACATCAGAACGACCTGATGCGCACAGGTGTCGACATCCACATTCTGGGTGTCGATGCGCAACTCAGGGTTCTCGGGCACATCATAGGGGTCTGAAATGCCGGTGAACTCCTTGATCTTGCCTTCTCGCGCCAGCCGGTAAAGGCCCTTGCGGTCGCGCCGTTCGCATTCCTCGATCGAGGTCGCGACATGCACCTCCACGAAGGCGCCGTATTGCTCGATCTCCTCGCGCACGGCGCGTCGCGTCGCGGCGTAGGGCGCGATCGGGGCGCAGAGCGCGATGCCGCCGTTCTTGGTGATCTCGGAGGCGACATAACCGATGCGCCGGATGTTCAGGTCGCGGTGCTCCTTGGAAAAGCCCAGTTCCGAAGAAAGGTTCTTGCGAACGACGTCGCCGTCCAGCAAGGTTACAGGCCGGCCGCCCATCTCCATCAGCTTGACCATCAGGGCGTTGGCGATCGTGGATTTTCCCGAACCGGAAAAGCCGGTGAACAGCACCGTGAAACCCTGTTTCGAGCGCGGTGGGCGGGTGCGGCGCAACTCGTTGACCACCTCCGGGAAGGAAAACCAGTCCGGTATCTCCAGCCCCTCGGCGAGGCGGCGGCGCAGTTCGGTGCCGGAAATGTTCAGCACAGTCATGCCTTTTTCCACCTCGTCGGCGGGTTCGTATTGTGCGCGCTCCTGCACATAGACCATGTGCTTGAAATCCACCATCTCGATGCCAATTTCCGCCTGGTGTTTGCGGAACAGTTCCTGCGCGTCGTAAGGACCGTAGAAATCCTCGCCCTTGGAGTTCTTGCCCGGTCCGGCATGGTCGCGGCCGACGATCAGGTGGGTACAGCCGTGATTCTTGCGGATCAGACCGTGCCAGACGGCCTCGCGCGGGCCGGCCATGCGCATGGCGAGGTTCAGCAGGCTCATGGTCGTGGTCGAGGACGGGTATTTGTCCAGCACCGCCTCGTAGCAGCGCACGCGGGTGAAATGATCCACGTCGCCGGGTTTGGTCAGGCCGACCACCGGATGGATCAGCAGGTTGGCCTGCGCCTCTTTCGCGGCCCGGAACGTCAGTTCCTGGTGCGCGCGGTGCAGCGGGTTGCGGGTCTGGAAGGCGACGACGCGGCGCCAGCCGAGTTTGCGGAAATAGGAGCGCAGCTCGTTCGGGCTGTCGCGTCGCGCGCGGAAGTCGTAATGCACCGGCTGCTGGATGCCTGTGACCTTGCCGCCGAGGTAGACCGGACCGGCGATATTGTGCAGATAGTTCACCGAAGGGTGGGCGGCGTCGTCGGCGCCGAAGACATGCTCCGCCTCGGCGTGCTTGTCGGGCGTGTAGGCTTCCGAGATATCCAGCGTCGCCAGAATGACGCCTTCCTGATCGCGGAGCGCGATCTTGTCGCCTTCCGTCACCGTGTCGGCGAATTTCTGACTGACGTCCAATGTGATCGGGATCGGCCACAGCGTTCCGTTCGCCAGCCGCATTTCCTTCACCACGCCGTTATAATCGGCCCGGCCCAGAAAGCCGGTCAGAGGATAGAACCCGCCGTTCAGCAGAAGTTCCAGATCGCAGATCTGGCGCGGAGTCAGATCCCAGCTGGGAAGGTCGCCAGCTTCGGTCGCGAGTTGATCCGCGATATCGAAGGGCGCATAGAGTTCAGGGACAGGTAACTGGTTCTCGGCAATCATGGTCGCTCTCTCGGGCAAGTGTAAAACTGAGACCCGAATACAGTCTGTCCTAAAAATTGCAATATATCCCGACTAAAATGGGAAAAAGTCGTGGATATATCCAATATGCAGGAACACTATTCCAAGCTGGCCAGAAAGCGTTCCGCGTCCAGTGCGGCCATGCAGCCCATTCCGGCAGAGGTCACCGCCTGACGGTATTCGTGGTCGGTCAGGTCGCCTGCGGCGAAGACGCCGGGGATAGAAGTTTCGGTGCTGCCGGGCTTTGTGACGACGTAACCGCCCATATGGGTCTCCAACTGGCCCGTCACCAGCTCGCTGGCTGGTGCGTGGCCGATCGCGACGAACACGCCTTTGCAGGGGATTTCCGTGATCTCGCCGGTCTTGGTGTGCTGCACCCTGACGCCGGTGACGCCCAGCGGATCGGTCTCTCCGATCACTTCGACCAGCTCGTGGAACCACATCGGCACAATCTTTTCGTTCTTCAACAGCCGGTTTTCCAGAATTTTTTCCGCCCGCAATTCGTCGCGCCGGTGGATCAAAGTCACTTTCGAGGCAAAATTCGTCAGGAAAAGTGCTTCCTCAACGGCGGTATTGCCGCCGCCAATGACGACAATCTCGTCTCCGCGATAGAAAAACCCGTCGCAGGTGGCGCAGGCGGACACGCCGAATCCCTTGAATTTTTCCTCCGATTCCAGCCCCAGCCACTTGGCGCGCGCGCCGGTCGCCAGTATGACGGCGTCCGCCGTATAGGTCGTGCCGCTGTCGCCCTTGGCCGTGAAGGGTCGCTTCGACAGGTCCAGATCGGTGATCAGGTCGCCGATGATCTCGGTTCCCATGGCCTTGGCGTGCGCCTCCATGCGCACCATCAGGTCGGGGCCCTGCACCTCGATGTCGCCGGGCCAGTTTTCCACTTCGGTCGTGGTGGTAAGCTGTCCGCCCGGTTCCATGCCCTGCACCAGAACGGGCTCCAGCATCGCGCGGCTGGCATAGATTGCCGCCGTATATCCGGCGGGGCCGGAACCGATGATCAGGACGCGGGTATGGCGGGTATCGGGCATGGGGAAATTCCAATTAGAGTTTTCAGTCGTACCTATATAGACAGGCTTTACCGGCAGGAAAACCCATGCGCACAACTGCGGGACAAAAAAATGGCCGCTCGGCGAATAGCCCGAGAATCCGACCCATTCTTGCGCAACTGTGAAATTTTGTTGCGTATCGCGGGGCCATATTGTAGCTTTGCCTCTTGCGAAAGGAAACAGAATGGCAAGCGTGAAACTGGATGCGATCGATCGCAGGATTTTGGCGGAGCTTCAGGCCGACGGCAGGATGACGAATGTCGACCTGGCGAAGGTGGTTGGCATATCGGCGCCGCCCTGTTTGCGCCGTGTGCGGGCGCTGGAGGAAAAGGGCCTGATCCAGGGCTACCACGCCGTCGTGGATGAAAACGAGCTGGGCTTCGAGGTCAAGGTCTTTGCCATGGTCGGGTTGAATTCACAGGCCGAGGCCGATCTGACCGCCTTCGAGAAGAAATGCCGCAACTGGCCGCTGGTTCGCGAGTGCCATATGCTGAACGGAGAGATCGACTTCATCCTGAAATGCGTCGCGCCTGACCTGTCGACCTTTCAGACTTTTCTGACAGAAGAACTGACCTCGGCGGATAACGTCGCCAGCGTCAAGACATCCCTGGTGATCCGCAAGGCCAAGGACGAACCCGGCATTCCGTTCGACGTGCTGGAGGCCCGCGCCGCAC
>JBFIHV010000014.1:0-16912 GCA_041601595.1 Amylibacter sp.
ACCCGGTCGATGAACTTCATCATCGCGCCTTCACGGGTGATTTGCAGCTTTCCGTCCACGCAGTCGACCTGCAATCCCTTGGCCTTGAACGTGCCGACAAAGACCAGCTTTCGGGCGTTCTGGCTGATGTTGATAAAACCGCCCGCGCCGGCGAAACGGTCCTTGAAGCGGCTGACGTTGACGTTGCCGTGCCGGTCGACCTCGGCCATGCCCAGAACCGCGAGGTCCAGCCCGCCGCCATCATAGAAATCGAATTGCTGGTTGGTCTGGATCACCGCGTGGGCGTTGATCGCGGCCCCGAAATCCAGCGAGGACTGCGGGATGCCGCCCAGGACGCCAGCCTCGGTGGTCAGGGTGATCTTGTCGATGATCTCCTCTTCGTTGGCCACCGCGCCGACCCCTTCGGGCATTCCGATGCCGAGGTTCACGACGCCGTTGATCGGCAGTTCCATCGCGGCGCGGCGCGCGATGATCTTGCGGTCGGAAAACGGCATCGGCGGGATCTGGTCGACGACCCCGCGCAGGCGGCCGGAAAAGGCGTGGTTGTAGGAGGTCTTGAAGGTCTGCATGTGTTCCTCGGGCGAGGCGACGACGACGCAATCCACAAGGTTGCCGGGCACGACCACTTCGCGCGGCGGCAGAGAGCCGTCGGCCGCGATACGCTCGACCTGCGCGATTACCAGACCGCCGCTGTTTTTCGCGGCCATCGCCACCGACAGCCCGTCGAGCGTCAGGGCTTCGCGTTCCATGGTGATGTTCCCGAGCTTGTCGGCCGTCGTGCCGCGGATCAGCGCCACGTCGATCGGGATCGAACGATAGAACAGCCATTCCTCTCCGTCGATGTCCTTCAACTCGACCAGTTTCTCTCTGGAAATATCGTTGATCGCCCCGCCGAGGTCGCGCGGATCGACGAAGGTCCGCAGTCCGACCTTGGAGAACATGCCCGGCTTGCCGGCGGCGATATCGCGGTAGAGTTGCGAGATGCACCCCAGCGGCAGGTTATAGGCCTCGATCTTGTTGGCGACAGCCATCGCGCCGAGTTTCGGAACCAGCGACCAGTGGCCGCCGATGGCGCGTTTCACCAGTCCGTCGAGCGCAAGCTGATTCAACCCGGCGTCCTTGCCGTCGCCCGGAGCCGCCGCGAACAGCAACGAGATGTCGCGGGGTGTCTGTGTCGCAAGATAGCGGTCCTTCAGTCCACGGATCAGCGCCTGCGGCGTGCCGATCCCGACGAAGCCCGAGACGCAGACGGTGTCGTTGTCCCCGACCAGAGCCATTGCGTCCTCGAGACTGACGATTTTGTCGACCATGTCCTGTTTCCTCCGAAACCAGTGGTTACTTTTTCTTGGCTTTGCCTGACTTGCCTTCGACCGGGTCCGGCGTGTCCGCCGCTTCCTGCTTCTGGGTCTCGATCAGCCATTTGCTCAATCCGCCGGCAACGACGCCCTGCGCCTTGCGGCTGACGAAAACGCCGACATGCCCGCCGGGAAAACCGATTTCCTGGTAGAGCTTCGGCCGGATGTAGTCGCCCAGAGGTCTGGTGCAGCTGACCGGCACGATGTGGTCCTGTTCCGCATAGATATTCAGCACCGGCACCGAAATATGGCCAAGGTTCACCCTGCGCCCGTCCAGTTCGAATTTGCCTTCGACCAGGCGGTTTTCGCGATAGAGCTCGTTGAACCACTGCTTTGCGGCGGCGCCGGGGTGGTCAGGACGGTCGGAAATCCATTTTTCCATGCGCAGGAAATTCAGCATCGCATCCTCGTCGCCCTCGAGGCGGGCGAGACCCAGGTTGTACTTGGTCATGCTGGCGATAGGGGTCAGCGAGGAAAACACCGCGCCGGTCAACTCGCCGGGCATATTGCCGTAAGTGTCGATGACGCTGTTGATATCCTCTTCGGACATGTGCTGCGTCCAGGAATTCAGAAAGCCTTCGCCGGGGCGGAAATTTTCGGCGTCGCCTTTGAAATCGATCGGGGTGATCGCAAGAGCCAGACCGCTGAACAGGTCCGGTTCCAGTGCCGCGAGGCAGGCCGCGAAAGTGCCGCCTTCGCAGATGCCGAACATCGAAACGGGCCTGCCGTCGTTCCGCGCGATAGCGTATTCCACGCAGTCGCGCAGGTATCCCAGTATGATATCGTCCAGCGTCGTGAACTGGTCGGCCCGCGTCGGGTTGCCCCAGTCGATGACATAGACGTCGATGCCGTCGCGCAAAAGGTGCCGGACCAGCGAGCGGTCCTCTTGCAGGTCGATCATCGTCTGGCGCCCGAACAGGCCGTAACAGATGATCAGGGGCGGCGTGTCCGCCTTTTTGTTGGTCAGCGGGCGATAGCGCGACAGGGTGACCTTATCGACCTGAAACACCACATCGGCAGGCGTTTCCGCGATCTGCACGTCGTTCTGTTTCAGCCTGGACAGGGTTTCGCTGGATTTGACGGCGCGGTTTCCCGCTTCCATCATCGCTTTCCAGACCGTCTGATAGACCTCGGCGAATTCCGAGACGTCGGGGCTTTCAGGCTTGTCGGTTCCGGCTGTCATTTTTTCGCCTCGGCAAGGTCACGTTTCAGGCTCCGCACCTCCTTGCGCAATTCGTGGACGGTCTTCATCAGGTCGTCAATCTCGGTCCGCGTCGGTATCTGGTAGGCGGCGCACCAGGCCTCGGCCTGTTCTCTCTGGCGCTTTTTCAGCGCCATCGCGGCGCGCAGCAGGTTGGTCTGCGCTTCCATGAAAGCGGCGGTGCCCTGAGTGTTCAGCAGTTCCCGGTTGGCCACTTTCAGCCAGGTGTTCAGGGCGTCCTCGACCTTCCCGGATTTCAGCTCTTCGAGACTGTTGCTCTTGGCATAGGCTTCGTAGCTGCGCTGCCAGGCGGCGAAGATCACCTTGGCGAATTCGGAGCTCGCCTCCTGGAAATCCAGAACCTCCTGCCAGGACTGCGCCGCGTCGGACTGCGGCATGGTCAGGTCGGCGAACTGCGGCGCGCTGGCGATGCTCTGCAGGATCACCCGCAACTGGTCCGGCGTCTGGGCCATCCATGTCGATGGGTCGAAAATGCTGAACATCTCGTCCGTGTTGCGCGCGAAACTGTTCGGCGTCATGCGCATGGCAGAGGCGGGGTCCCAGGACGGGGCCCATGCCTTGACGAAATTCTGCCATGCCTCATAGCCCTGCATGGCCGGGTCTTTCGGTTTCGGGGTAAATGTCTCGGAAAAGGTCTTGGCGAAGGTGTCCGCCATTTCCTTCTGAGCGCCGAAGAAGGCGTTCTGGCCCTCTTGCCACATCCTGAACATCTGCTCCATGCCGTTGTCTGATCCAGCCATGTCTCTTCTCCTGTAACCGGGTTAAAGGGCCTGGGTGTAGATATCCAGCGCTGCCTCGTAGGTCATTTCCCGCGGGTTGTTGACCAGCAGGCGCGTCTGTTTCATCGCGTCTTCGGCCAGTTTCGGCAGGTGGTTGTGGCCGACGCCGACCTCTGCCAGTCGGGACTGCATGCCGAGTTCGGGGCCGAGCGCCTTGAAGCCCTCGACCAGACCCTTGTTGATCGCATCCGCCGGTTTTCCGGCCAGTTCGGGGAAGATGATCGGGCCAAGCTCGGCATACTGGCCGAAGGCCAGATCGTCGGCCATGTTGAAATCCAGCACGTAGGGCAGGACGAGCGCGTTCGACAGACCGTGCGGCACGTGGAAATGTCCGCCCAGCGGATAGGCCAGCGCATGCACTGCGGCGACCGGCGCATTGGCGAAGGACATGCCGGCCAGCATGGAGCCGAGCAGCATGTTCGAGCGCGCCTCGCGGTTCTGGCCGTCGGTGCAGGCGGTGCGGATCGAGCCGCCGAGCAGCTCCAGCGCCTGCCGCGCCAGCGTGTCGGACAGGATGTTCTTGGCGTGTTTGGTGGTGAAAGCCTCTATCGCATGCACCATGGCGTCGATGCCGGTGGCCGCCGTGATATGCGCGGGCAGGCCGACGGTCAGGTCGGCGTCGAGGATCGCCCAATCGGGCAGCAGTTGTGGCGAGACCACGCCTTTTTTCTCGTTCGTTCCTGTCGTCACGATGGAAATCGGTGTCACTTCGGAGCCGGTTCCGGCGGTCGTCGGGCTCAGCACCAGCGGCAGGCGGGTGCCCTTGACCATGCCGACGCCGTACATCTGGTCGATGCTCTGGTCCGTCTGGCCGCAGAGCACCGCGATCAGCTTGGCGGTGTCCATCGAGCTGCCGCCGCCGACAGAAACCACCCCGTCGACACCGGCGGCCTTGGCTTCGCCAACTGCCTTCAAAATCATGGCCTCGGGCGGATCGGCCACCACGTCCTGAAAGACATGAACGGCGATGCCGGCTTTTTTCAGCCCGTCCAGCGCAGTGTCGGCCAGGCCCAGTTTCAGGATCATCGCATCGGTGACAAAGGCCACATTCTTGCAGCCCATGCCGGCCATGATCTCGCCGATCTTGGCGGTCGAGCCGACTTCGGACAGGATTGAACTGGTGGTTTGGAATTTGAACGGTTTCATCTGTCTTCCTTAATCTTCGAGTGGGGAGGCCAACGACTTGAGGCGTGCCGTCAGCTTCATGTTTTCGGAATAGTCCACGGGGCAGTCGATCACCGAAACCGTACCGTCGTTCAGCGCGGTCTCCAGGATCGATTGTAGGTCTTCCGTCTTGTCGACGCGATAGCCCTTGGCGCCGAAACTTTCGGCGAATTTCACGAAATCCGGATTGGTCACGTCGATATGGCTCTTGCGGCCATAGTGCCGCAACTGGTGCCATTCGATCAGGCCGTATTTGTTGTCGTTGAAAATGAGGATGGTGATGTTCAGGCCCAGCCGCAGGGCGGTCTCAAGTTCCTGGTTGTTCATCATGAAGCCGCTGTCGCCGGCCACGGCCAGAACGTTGCGGTCCGGATGCACCAGCTTGGCGGCAATGGCGCCGGGCAGGGCGATGCCCATCGAGGCGAAGCCGTTCGAGATGATGCAGGTGTTCGGGCGTTCGGCCTGATACATCCGCGCAATCCACATCTTGTGGGCGCCGACGTCCGAGATCAGGATGTCTTCGGGAGCCAGAACCGCGCGGATGTCGCTGATGATCTTTTGCGGTTTCGGCGGATAGCTGTTGTCGTCGGCATGCGCATTCAGTTCTTTGTTGATGCTCGCGTGCAGCTTCGCGACCTTGTTGTTGACGTGGCTAGTGGTCTTGTCGGCCAGACGGCGCAGGCTGTCTTTCAGATCGCCGATCATGCCGATTTCCGGGATGAAATGCGCGTCCACCTCTGCCGGCGACGCATCGACGTTGATGATCTTCAGGTCGCCTTTGGGATTCCAGTAGCTGGGCGTGTATTCAACCATATCGAGCCCGACACAGATCACCAGATCGGAGTTTTCGATCCCGAACGCGACAAGGTCGTGGGCCTTGAGGCCAACGGTCCCGATCGACAGCGGATGCGACGAGGGCAGGGCGCCCTTGGCCATGAAAGTCGTTGCGACCGGCGCATTGGCGGCCTCCGCAAAGGCGACCAGCTCTTCCGAAGCATTGAAGCGGATCACGCCGTTGCCGGCGATGATTACAGGATTGGTCGCGGCGTTGAGCATGTCGATGACCTGTTGCGCTTTGCCTTGCGGCGCGACCGCTGCGGCGGCGCTTTGGACGCGCAGTGGCGGCATGTCGTCGATCTCCATCTCGGCGACGTTTTCCGGGAAGTCTATGAAGGCCGCACCGGGTTTCTCGGCCTGCGCGAACTTGAATGCCTTGCGCACGACTTCTGGAACGATCTCTGGCATCAGGACCTGCACTGAGTACTTGCTGATCGGATCGAACAGGTTGACCAGATCGAGGATCTGGTGGCTTTCCTTGTGAAGACGCGTGGTCGCGCCCTGTCCGGCGATGGCCACGATCGGGGCGCGGTCCATGTTGGCGTCGGCCACGCCGGTCACCAGGTTGGTGGCCCCCGGTCCCAGCGTGGACATGCAGACGCCGGCCCGACCGGTCAGGCGGCCATAGACATCGGCCATGAAGGCAGCGCCCTGTTCGTGACGTGTGGTGACGAATTTGATCTTGCTGTCGAGAAGCGCATCCATGATCCCGATGTTCTCTTCCCCCGGGATGCCGAAAATATACTCTACGCCTTCGTTCTCCAGACATTTCACCAAAAGGGTTGCTGCCTTGATTTTGTTCGTGGTCGACACCATCGTCTCCTTGATTCCCAAACTATGTTGCTGGCCCGGATATTATCCCGTCAGCAGGTTTCTGCATTCATGTCGCGGCCGCGACGGATCATCGGATGAAATCCGTCTTGCCGAATAATGATCGATTATAACCGAATTTCCCATCCTGCGCCTCGCTGTCCCTGCGGCTCTGTTCCCAAAACCACAATACTATTCAGCACAGCGTCGCGTTGTCGAATCAATAAGCCCGCGGGATGTGCCCGAGAGCCGCTGCCGGAACGTTGCGACCCGCCCTAAATCGTAATTACGGTCTCTATAAAATAATATGGTGCACTGCACAATAGATAAAATTGTGCGCCGCAACATTTTATTGTTGCAATGCACAATGATTCTGGTAAAAGACATTCAGTGAACGACGGAATTGACATTTTTCGCCAGTTCAGAACCCGCCGCGGAGTTCCTCCCCTCTGCGGCACACATGAAAAGGAATGAACAAATGACAAAGAAACCAGAAGCACAAGAAGTCATGGCATCGGCTGCAAACGAAGCAATCGAGAAATCCCAGGAATTTTTCGCCAAGACGACATCGTCTTCCGAAAAGCTGGTCGAGGGCCTGATCGAGTATAACGCAGCTGTCTTCAAAGGCGGCGAAGTGATCGCGAAAAAAGCCTATGACCAGTACCTTGCAAACGTTGCATCCGCTTTCGACAACTTGAAAGCCCTGAACAAGGCTGCGGACGTTGCAGAATTCTACAAGGTCTCCAGCAAGAACGCCGCGACCGCCTATGAAACATTTACGGCGCAAAGCAAGGAACTGGCTGAACTGAGCACGAAGATCGGCAAGGAAACAGCCGAGAGCGCCAAAGTTCTGTACAGCAAGAACTTCGCCGCCCTCTGATTTACAGACACGGGCCGACCCGTCGGCCGACAGTCAGAAGAACCGCCGCACTGCACCTGCGGCGGTTTTTTGTTGCGCTGCGCCATAATATTGTGCACCCGCAAAAAAGGGTTCCATCGCCCTTCAGGAAGTGCATACTCCAAGTCAGATTTATGACAGTTGGGGCGACTGAACGGAATGTCTTCGCAAAAAGATAAAAACGACAAGAAGAATGACAGGGTTGTCATAAAGAAATATGCCAATCGCCGGTTGTACAACACGAAAACCAGCGCCTACATCGTCCTGTCCGATGTCATCGACCTGATAAACGAGGGTACGGAATTCGTGATCGAGGACGCCAAGACCGGCGAGGATATCACGCGCAGCATCCTCAACCAGATCATCTTCGAACAGGAAACCCAACCGAACACGTTCCTGTTCCCGCTGGAATTCCAGAAGCAACTGATCAGGCTTTACAATGACACATACGGTCAGATGGTTCCGGATTTCCTGACCCAGTCGATCAAGTTCTTCACCGCAGAGCGTGGTGAGTGGCAGAAGAACCTGAGCAGCATGATGGCGCAGAATACCGAAAGCATGATGCGCCAGAGCGAAGCGCTAGCCCGCCAGAACATGGAGATGTTCAGAAAGAGCTGGGACATCTTCGGCGTCATGCAGGAGGCGGAAAAGAAATCCGCAAAAAAGAAATCTGAAGAGAAAAAGGAAGAACCGGCCGCCGAGGCGGCGGACGAGGACAGGAGCGAGGGAACGAGAAGCGATGGACTGCGGGAACTTCAGAAGCAGATAGACGCCCTGCAGTCGCGATTGAAGTCCCTGAAGTAGCAGCGCTTTGGCAGCAGACACCATGACACATCTGATCACACCCCCCGTAAAAGCCTATTCGAAGCACTATTTCAAGGGTCTGGGATTCCACGGCTTCCACCGGATAAATTACCTCGAGTGGGGCAGCGCCGACCGGACGCGCCGCAAGGAAACCATCGTCTGCGTTCACGGCGTTACCCGCAACGCGCGGGACTTTGACTATTTCGCCCAGAAAATGTGCGACCGCTATCGTGTGATTTGCCCCGATATGGTCGGGCGCGGCGAAAGCGACCACCTCGAGACGACCGAGGGCTACGACTACCTGCAATACAATGCCGATATGAATGCCCTGCTGGCGCGGGTCAATGAAACCGAGGTTGACTGGCTTGGCACCTCCATGGGCGGCATTATCGGAATGATCATGGCCTCTCTGCCGCATTCCCCGATCCGGCGGCTGATCCTGAACGACATCGGGCCCGCGATCAAGCGCGACGCCCTTGTCAGCATCGGTCAGTACATCGGCCGCAGCCCTGAATTCGCCAGCCTGAAGAAAGCCGAGGAATACCTGCGCCAGATCTATGTCGATTTCGCCCCGATGACGGACGACGACTGGAAGCACATGACGAAATATGCGACCAAGCGGACCGAAACGGGCATGTTCCGCCTGAAGATGGACCCCAAGATCGGGGATGCGTTCCGCAACCAGATTTCGATGTTCGACGTCGACATGTGGGAGGCATGGGAAAAGATATCCTGCCCTGTTCTGGTGCTGCGTGGCAAGAACTCGAAGTTCTTCAGCGCGGAGACGGCACAGAGAATGCTGACCTGCGGCCCGGAAACGACGCTGGTCGAGTTCGAGGATACGGGCCACACGCCCACCTTGCGCGATGATGAGCAGGTGGATGTCATCGACCGCTGGCTGGCCGAAAACTAGTCTCTGTCGTATCGCGCCTGCGGTGGCCGATTTTTTCTGAGGGCATAATGTGTAATTTGCTGAAGGTTCTGAATTTCGGCCATATTTTGGCTGCGAACCCGCAAAAATAGGCCATTGTACGTCGCGTAACCTCCAAAAAATACCCATGACACAAGATTTCTTTTGTGTTTGAGTAACCCTCAATGCAGGGGGCAGCGGGATTTTTCCCGCGCGTAGCCTTGCTGAAAAAATGCCTACAACAAGGAGAGTAAAAATGAGGAAAACACCCTTTATGCTGGGATGTTTGGCGGCTGCTTTGCTGGCCACCACGGCACATGCCAAGACGCTGGTGTACTGTTCCGAAGGATCGCCGGAAGGTTTCGATCCGGCGCTTTACACGGCCGGCACGACGTTCAACGCGTCTTCCCGTCCGGTCTACAACCGGCTGGCAGAATTTGAGCGTGGCACCACGAAAATCATCCCCGGTGTTGCAGAAAGCTGGACGGCATCTGCGGACGGACTGGAATACACTTTCAAACTGCGGCCCGGCGTGAAATTCCACACAACCGATTTCTTCACGCCAACGCGCGATCTGAACGCAGATGACGTCATTTTCTCGTTCGCGCGCCAGCTTGACAAAAATCACCCGTGGCACAGCTACACCGAAGGGACCGCGTGGGAATACTTCGACGGTATGGACATGGGCACCTTGATCAAGGAAATCGTCAGGGTTGATGACATGACCGTCAAGTTCGTGCTCAACAAGCCTGAGTCACCGACCGTGGCAAACCTTGCGATGGACTTCGCTTCGATCATGTCCAAGGAATATGCCGACCAGCTTGAAGCTGCAGGCAATCAGGCGGACCTGAACCAGAAACCAGTCGGCACGGGCCCTTTCCAGTTTGTCGCCTACCAGAAAGACGCGGTCATCCGCTATAAGGCCAACCCTGACTATTGGGGTGGCAAGCAGCCTATTGACGATCTGGTCTTTGCAATAACCACCGACCGGTCCGTGGCGATGCAAAAACTCAAGGCCGGCGAGTGCCATGTTGCGCCCTATCCCAACCCCGCGGACCTTGCCGATCTGAAGGCGGACCCGAACCTGACCGTCATGGAGCAGGAAGGCCTTAACGTGGGTTATCTGGCATATAACGCGACAGTCGCGCCGTTCGACAATGTCAATGTTCGCAAAGCCCTGAACATGGCGATCAACAAGCAGGCAATTCTGGATGCCGTTTTCCAGGGCGCCGGTGTTGCGGCGAAGAACCCGATCCCGCCAACCATGTGGTCATATAACGATGCGATCCAGGACGATCCTTATGATCCTGTAGCTGCGAAAAAGATGCTGGAAGAGGCCGGTGTCTCCGGGCTCAAGATGAAAATCTGGGCAATGCCGGTCGCACGTCCGTACAACCCGAACGCCCGGCGTATGGCCGAAGTGATTCAGGCGGACTTCGCAGCCGTCGGTGTCGAGGCAGAGATCACGACTTACGAATGGGGCGAGTATCTGAAACTGTCCCGCGAAGTTGACCGTGACGGAGCAGTGCTGCTGGGCTGGACCGGCGACAACGGCGATCCTGACAACTTCCTGTCGGTTCTGCTGAGCTGTTCCGCCGTTGGCGGCAATAACCGTGCGCAGTGGTGTAACGAGGAATTCGATGCGCTGCTCGATAAGGCCAAGCAATCCTCCGATCAGGCGGAGCGCACCAAGCTCTACGAAGAGGCTCAGGTAATTTTCAAAAGGGAAGCGCCTTGGGCCACGATCGCGCACTCGGTCGTGTTCATGCCGATGTCCAATAAAGTCACGGGCTACAAGATGGACCCGCTGGGAAGCCATCGCTTCGACGGCGTAGATCTGGCTGAATAATCAATGCAGTCTCCGGCCCGGGCGGAATGTTCGCCCGGGCCGCTTTGTGGAGTACGGACTTCCATGACCGATCAACGACTTCGGCCGATTTATAAGGTGATGGAATCGACCGGACTGGACGCGGTTGCCTTTGTGCCCGGTCCCAATTTCAAGCGGCTTTTCGGTCGCGATTTCCACCTGATGGAAAGACCCCTGATCATTATTGTCCCGCGCAAAGGCGATCCTGTTGCGATTGTGCCCAACCTCGAGATGGCTTCCTTCGCGACATTGAAGTTTCCCGGTCAGGTTTTTGACTGGCGCGACGAGGCGGGCTACGCCGCCGCCTTTGCCGCCGCCGCCAAGGCGGTGCCGCAGTTGCAGCAATCCGGACGTTTCGGACTGGAGGCGCAGCGCATGCGTGTGTTCGAGCAGATGGCGTTGCAAGAAGTATTTCCGGGCGCCACATTTGTGGACGCCCATGCCGCGATTTCGTCCACGCGGTTGGTCAAAGCCCCCGACGAGATCGAAAAGCTCCGCCGCGCCATCGCAATTTCCGAAAAGGCGCTGGAGGCGACGCTTGGCCTTGTCCGGATCGGCCAGACCGAAAAGGAAATCGAGGCCATCCTGATCGGCCAGCTGTTTGCGCACGGCGCAAGCGGTCTGTCTTTTGATCCGATCGTGGCGGCGGGTGATAACTCTGCCCAGCCGCACGCATCCGCGCGCGCGAATTATGTAACGAAACGCGGCGACGCGTTACTGATCGATTTCGGAGCCCGTTATGAGGGGTACAACGCCGATATTACGCGGACTTTCTTTCTGGGCGAAGTGTCCGGGAGGGACCGCAGGTTCTATGAAGCCGTGCAGGCGGCCAATGCCCGCGGTAAGGACGTGACGCGCCCCGGCGTCACTGCGCATGATGTGGACGACGCCGTGCAGCAGGTTCTCGAAAGTTCCGAATTCGCCGCCTTCGCCCGTCACAAAACCGGCCATGGACTGGGGTTGGACGTGCACGAAGCGCCGCAGATCATGCGCGGTAATCATACCAAACTGGAAGCCGGTATGATATTCACAGTGGAACCCGGACTGTACCGTCTCGGGGAATGCGGCGTCCGGATCGAGGACGACGTAGTTGTAACCGGCAGCGGTCATGAAAGTCTGACGACATTTCCGCGCGACCTTAGACTGGTGGGGTAGGGCATGCTGTATTTCCTGTTCAAACGCATAGCCCTGCTGATCCCGACCTTCATAGGCATCACCATCGTGGCGTTTTCCTTCGTCCGGATATTGCCGGGCGATCCGGTCCTGCTGATGGCGGGCGAACGCGGGATTTCGGACGAGCGTTACGCCCGGCTGCTTTCCGAATTCGGGTATGACCGTCCGATATGGGAGCAGTACCTCGAATACCTGACGGATCTGATTCATGGCGATTTCGGCGTATCGCTGGTGACGAAACAACCCGTTTTGCAAGAGTTTTCCGCGTTGTTTCCGGCCACGGTCGAACTTTCCGTCTGCGCATTGATAATCGCCACGATCGTCGGAATTCCGGCGGGCATTGTCGCCGCAACCAAGCGCGGATCGTTTCTGGATCAGACCATTATGGGAACGGCCCTTGTCGGTTATTCGATGCCGATCTTCTGGTGGGGGCTGTTGCTCATCATCGTCTTTTCAGGGACTTTGGGCTGGACTCCGGTCTCTGGCCGAATTTCGTTGCTCTACTTTTTTCCGAACACGACCGGTTTCATGCTGATCGACAGCCTGCTTTCCGGGCAGAAGGGCGCGTTCCAGTCGGCCCTCAGCCACCTGATTTTGCCGTCGATTGTATTGGCCACGATTCCATTGGCGGTAATTGCGCGACAGACCCGCTCTGCCATGCTTGAAGTACTTGGTGAGGATTACGTGAGAACAGCGCGCGCCAAGGGACTGTCCGATTCCCGTGTGGTAGGGGTTCACGCGCTTAGAAATGCAATGATCCCCGTCATTACCGTGATCGGGCTGAGCGTGGGCACCTTGCTGGCCGGTGCGATCCTGACCGAGACGATATTTTCCTGGCCGGGGATCGGCAAGTGGATGATCGATTCCATTCAAAGACGCGACTATCCGGTGGTGCAGAGCGGGCTGCTGCTGATCGCGGCCATCGTGATGATCGTCAACCTGCTGGTGGATCTGACCTATGGCCTGATCAACCCGCGCATCCGGCACCAGTGAGGCAGATATGACCGACACGACACCGAAACCGGCCCCGATAGCCCGACAGGTGAGACGCCAGACGCGCAACCGCATGCTGGCGGAGTTCTGGTTCTATTTCTCGGAAAACCGCGGCGCGGTCATCGGCCTGTTCGTGATCCTGGCGCTGACCATCGTCGCGATCTTCGCGCCGGTCTTCGCGCCACACGAACCGACGCAGCAATATCGTGACGCCCTGCTGCTGCCGCCGGCCTGGCAGGACGGCGGCAATTGGGAATTCATCCTCGGAACCGACGCGGTGGGACGCGATATGCTGTCCCGCCTGATATTCGGCGCGCGGTTCTCGCTGTTCATCGGGGTTGTGGTTGTCAGTCTGGCGCTGCTCGGCGGGGTTTCCATCGGTCTGATCGCGGGCTATTTCCGGGGTCCCGTCGATACGGTGATCATGCGGATCATGGATGTCATTCTTGCCTTTCCGTCGCTGTTGCTGGCGCTGGTGATGGTCGCGGTTCTGGGGCCGGGCCTGTTGAACGCGATGATCGCAATCGCGATCGTCCTGCAGCCGCATTTCGTGCGTTTGACGCGCGCATCCGTTTTGAACGAGTTGAACCGGGAGTATGTGATTTCAGCCCGCGTGGCGGGGGCTTCGCCCTTTTATCTGATGACCCGGACGATCCTGCCGAACTGTCTCGGGCCGGTGATCGTACAGGCGACGCTGTCATTTTCGAATGCGATCCTCGATGCCGCCGCGCTGGGCTTTCTGGGCATGGGCGCGCAACCACCGACTCCGGAATGGGGCACGATGCTGGCCGAGGCGCGCGAGTTCATTCTGCGGGCGTGGTGGGTCGTGACCTTTCCGGGCCTCGCGATCCTGATCACCGTTCTGGCGATCAACCTGATGGGTGACGGGCTGCGCGACGCGCTGGACCCGAAACTTAAGAGGACATGATGGCGCTTCTGAACATTCAAAACCTCTCGGTTGATTTCAAGACCGCAGGCGGATTGTTCCGTGCCGTGGACAGCGTCGACATCTCTTGCGAGCGCGGCGAGATCCTGTCGATCGTCGGCGAGTCCGGATCGGGAAAATCCGTGGCCATGCTGGCGCTGATGGGTCTGCTGCCCTGGACTGCGCAGATCAGCGCCGACAAGATGGAATTCGACGGCAAGGACCTGGGGCGCATGTCCCGGCGCGACAGGCGCAAGATCATCGGCAAGGACATCTCGATGATTTTTCAGGAGCCGATTTCAAGCCTGAACCCGTGCTTTACAGTAGGCTTTCAGATCGGCGAGGTCCTGAAACTGCACCTCGGCATGGACCGCGCGGCGCGGCGCAAACGCTCGGTCGAGCTGCTGGATCTGGTGGGTATTCCCGCGCCGGAATCGCGGCTGTCGGCCTTTCCGCATCAACTGTCAGGCGGGATGAACCAGCGGGTCATGATCGCCATGGCGCTGGCCGGCGATCCGAAGCTGCTGATCGCGGACGAACCGACAACGGCGCTGGATGTGACCATTCAGGCGCAGATACTCGAACTTCTGGTCAGCCTACAGCGTGAAAAGCAGATGGCGCTGATCCTGATTACCCATGACATGGGCGTGGTGGCGGAAACCGCCGAACGTGTGCAGGTGCAATACGCCGGCCAGCGGGTCGAGGAACAGCCGGTTCTGGACCTGTTCGAAACGCCGCATCACCCGTACACCTCCGCCTTGCTGGCGGCGCTGCCGGAACGGGCGGTTGGGCGCAAGCTGCCGTCGATCCCGGGTGTGGTGCCGGGCCAGTTCGACCGCCCGACCGGATGCCTGTTCGCGCCGCGCTGCGCGTTCGTCAAACCGGATTGCCACAAGGGCGTGAAACGGCAATCAGCCGCGATGGGCCATGCGCTCTGCAACCATCCGATCACCTCGGCCGGTTCCAGGACTTCGGCAACAGGAGGCGCGGCATGAGCAATCCCGTAGTTGTCGGCAGAAACCTGTCGCGCCATTACGAGGTCGGTGGCGGCGCCTTCAGAAAATCGGGGTTGGTCAAGGCTCTGGACGGGGCGAGCTTTACGCTGGAACCGGGAAAAACGCTGGCGGTCGTCGGAGAATCCGGTTGCGGGAAATCCACGCTGGCGCGTCTGGTGTCGATGATCGAACCGCCTAGCGGAGGCACGCTGGAAATCGACGGCAGACCAGCGGTTGTCGGATCGGTGGAGCACCGGAAGACTGTTCAGATCGTGTTCCAGAACCCGTTCGGGTCGTTGAACCCGCGCCACAAGATCGGCCGGATTCTGGAAGAGCCGCTGTTCCTGAACACGGATATGGACGCCGCCGCGCGCCGGAAGAAGGCCGAGGAAACCATGGAACGCGTCGGTCTCAGGCCGGAACATTACGAACGCTATCCGCACATGTTCTCGGGCGGGCAGCGCCAGCGCATCGCCATCGCCCGCGCCCTGATGCTGAACCCGCGGGTTCTGGTTCTGGACGAACCGGTCTCGGCGCTCGACCTGTCGATACAGGCGCAGGTTCTGAACCTGCTGGCCGACTTGCAGGACGAGCTTCAGCTGGCCTATATGTTCATCAGCCATGACCTGTCGGTGGTCAGGCACATCGCCAACGAGGTAATGGTCATGTATCTGGGCAAGGTCGTCGAGGCCGGAAAAACCGCTGACCTGTTCGAAAAGCCCCGCCATCCCTATACGGCGGCCCTGCTGTCGGCGACGCCGAAGGCGGACCCCGCCAAGAAGTCCCACCGCATCATGCTAACCGGCGAACTGCCGTCGCCGCTGAACCCGCCGAAGGGCTGCGCCTTCAATCCGCGCTGCGCCTATGCGACGGATGAATGCAGGCAGGTCGCGCCCGGGCTGGAACCTGTCGGGCCGGTCCAGGTCGCCTGTTTCCACCCTTTGGCATAGAAGGTCGCGGGCCGACCTATTCCTGCTCCATCGAACTGGACCAGCTGCGCAGGAATGTGTCGCGCTGCAGCCGGTCGAGGAATACCAGCAGACCGGGTCCCAGACGGATCGGGCGCATCGCGTTGCTCAGGTCCCCGATGTCGCTGCTGATCGGGGGCAGGCCCGTGCTGGCGTTCAGGTCGGGCCGCGAGTTCAGAGTGGCCAGAAAATCGACCATCGCGCCGCCGGCCTCCGGATTTTCGGCCGTCTTGGGGATCAGCGCGGTGCGCAGCATGACGCTCAGGAAATCGTTGAAAGGCACGATACGGATGCCGGGCGTGTCCTTGATGCGCAGACTGGCGTAGCTTCCGAGCACATTATAGGCGAAGGCCAGCCGGCCTTCGGCGATATCCGTGATCATCTGGCCGGAGCAGCAGTAAAGCTTCGTGTCCAGGCGCCCCATCAACTCGGTCAGGCGCCAGTAGGAGCCGGTATTGCGGGAATCCTGCGTCGCGAACAGATAACCGAGGCCGGATGTGCGGACGTCATAAGTGCCGATCCGCCCCTCGAAATGCTCGGGATGGTCGCGCAGCAACTCGATCAGATCCTCGCGCGTGGTCGGCAGGGGAATATCCCTGAAGGCCTCCTCGGATACGACCATCACCGCAGGTTCCTGCGTGAAGGCGAACAACTGGTTGCGCCACTTGGCCCAGTCCGGCAGGGTGGCGGTGACCGTCGACTGGTAGGTGCGCGCATAGCCGTCGTTCGCCAGCTTGGTCTGCAGGTCCATGGCCGATGAAATCGCGAGGTCGAACGGTTCCCCGTCCTCATAAATCGCGGTCATCACCTCGGCGCTGCTGGCGACAGTGTAGTCGACGTCGATGTCGGGATGCTGCTGCTGAAAAGCCAGAATGATCGGTTCGAACACATCGATGTCGGCCGTAGACACGATCCGGAGAATGCGGGTTCCGGCAGGCGCGTCATAGAGTTTCGCGGCCTCGACCTCGAATGCGGCAACCGGCGTTGCGGCCAAGAAAAAGGCGCTCAGGATCGCGGTAAAATGACGGTGACGCATGCGCCTTGCCCTCCCTTGTTCGCGGATATCTCCAACTTTCCGCCGTGCGCGCGGGCCACTTCGTCGGCAATCGTTAGTCCGAGGCCGGAGCCGACGATATCGCCGACATTGGAACCGCGCTCGAACCTGCCGACGATCTGCGTCAGATCCGCGTCGCCAAAACCGCGCCCCTGATC